>NZ_CP049866.1:3515000-3784668 GCF_011300215.1 Nocardioides piscis | reverse complement strand
ACCGCGGACACCCAGCGCGACACCATCACCAGCGAGGGAGGGACCACATGACCGCCGTGCCTGCGGAGCACACCGCCGACCGGACGATCGACATCTCCCAGACCCAGCAGACGCCCTTCATGCGGCTGGTCTCGGTCGAGCTGCGCAAGATGTGGGACACGCGGGCGGGCCTGTGGCTGCTGGCCGTCACCGGCGGACTGCTGGTGGTCGCGCTCGGCATCGCGCTCCTGGTGGTCGCCCTCAACGACGACGTCAACCTGTCGGCCAACGAGTTCTCCCAGATCATGGTCGTGCCGGTCTCGCTCCTCGTGCCGGTGCTTGCCATCCAGAGCATCACCAGCGAGTGGAGCCAGCGCACGGGACTGGTCTCCTTCGCCCTCGAGCCGCACCGCATGCGCGTCGTGGCCGCCAAGCTCGTCACCGTGATGGTCCTGGCGCTGGCCACGATCGTGCTGGCAGTAGTCGTCGGTGCCGTCGGCACCCTGCTCGCGGCGGCGATCACGGGCAACGACGTCGTCTGGGACATCGAGGCCGGCCAGTTCGCCTGGGTCGTCGCCAACCAGCTGGCCTACTTCGTCATGGCGTTCGCGTTCGGTCTCGTCCTCCTGAGCACCCCCGCAGCGATCGCGGTCTACTACATCGTCGCCCTGCTTCTTCCCGTCATGGTCTACAGCACGCTCTACGCCTTCTTCGACTGGGCCCGCGACGTCATCCCGTGGATCGATCTCGGTTTCGCGATGGCTCCCTACATGGGCCAGGACATGGGCGAGGGCGTCAGCACGTCGTCGACCACGCTGATGCAGGTCGTGGTCAGTGCCGTGATCTGGGTCGTCGTCCCGCTCGTCATCGGCCTGCGCAGGGTGGCTCGCGCCGAGCTGAAGTAGCGCCCACAGATTTGACCCGCACGGGGGAGGGGTCAAAACAGAGCCGGGTCCGGTCGCCCACGGGGACGACCGGGCCCGACTCGCGTTCGGGAGGGTTCTAGGGTTCGGGCATGACGACTCACCCTGCCCCTGTGCGCGCCGACGGCCGTGCGGACGACGAGCTCCGACCGATCACCATCACCCGCAACTGGCTCGACCACGCTGCCGGCTCGGTGCTGATCGAGTTCGGCGGCACCAAGGTGCTGTGTGCGGCCTCGGCCTCCGAGGGCGTGCCGCGGTGGCGCAAGGGCTCCGGCCTGGGCTGGGTGACGGCTGAATACGCGATGCTCCCCGCCGCCACCAACACCCGGTCCGACCGGGAGTCGGTCAAGGGCCGCATCGGCGGGCGGACCCACGAGATCTCGCGCCTGATCGGCCGGTCCCTGCGGGCGGTCATCGACTACAAGGCCCTGGGCGAGAACACGATCGTGATCGACTGCGACGTGCTCCAGGCCGACGGCGGGACCCGGACGGCGTCGGTCACCGGGGCGTACGTCGCTCTCGCCGATGCCGTCGCGCACCTGCGGTCCACCGGCGCGCTCACCGGCGAGCCCCTCACCGGATCGGTCGCGGCTGTGAGCGTCGGCATCATCGACGGCGTGCCGCGCCTCGACCTGCCCTATGAGGAGGACGTGCGGGCCGAGACCGACATGAACGTCGTGATGACCGGCGCCGGCTCGTTCGTCGAGGTGCAGGGCACCGCCGAGGGGGCAGCCTTCGACCGGACCGAGCTCGACGCCCTCCTCGACCTGGCCGCCAAGGGCTGTGTGGACCTGACGCGCCTGCAGCAGGAGGCACTCGCTCGATGACCCGGATCTTCCTGGCCTCCCGCAACGCCAAGAAGCTCGTCGAGATGCAGCGCATCCTGTCCGAGCACGTCGCGGGGGTCGAGGTCGTCGGCCTCGACGACGTCGCGGACTATGCCGAGCCGGTGGAGGACCAGCCGACGTTCGAGGGCAATGCCCTGCTCAAGGCCAGGGCCGGCCACGCCGCGACCGGGTTGCCGACGATCGCCGACGACAGCGGGCTGTGCGTCGCCGCGCTCAACGCGATGCCCGGCGTGCTGTCAGCGCGCTGGTCCGGCCCGCCCGGTCCCGACAGGCGCGGTGCTGATGAGCGCAACAACGAGCTGTTGCTGGGCCAGCTCAGCGACATACCTGACGAGCGACGCGACGCGTGGTTCGAGTGTGCTGTCGCCTTCGTCGGGCCCGACGGCGTCGAGATCGTCGAGCACGGCCGGATGCCGGGGCGGATCATCCGTGAGACCCGCGGCACGGGCGGATTCGGCTACGACGTGCTCTTCGTCGCCGACGAGCATGCTGCGGCCGGCCTCACCTCCGCCGAGCTCGACCCTGCGGAGAAGGACCGGATCTCCCACCGAGGCCAGGCGCTGCGTGCCCTCGCGCCGCGGGTCGCCGACCTCCTGGCCTGACCTCAGACGGTCTGCTTGTCGTTCGAGGTGGTCGCGGCGGTGACCTGTCGGGAGACGTAGGTGCCCCAGAGCGCAGCGAAGGCGAACATGAACAGTGAATAGACGGCCGCTGGCACGGAGATCGTGACCGCCTGAGCGTCCGTGACCTCCAGGACCTGCAGCGCCACATAGATCGCCAGGGTCGCGTTGTGGACGCCGACCTCCATGGACGAGGCGATCGCCTGCGGGCCCGTCACGCCGAGCGCCTTGGGCAGGTAGTAGCCGATCAGCAGGTTGACGGCGCAGAACAGGGCGGCGACGAGGCCGATGTCGGCCAGGTAGTCGGTGATGTTGTCCCGCTCGCCCAGCAGGATGGCCAGCACGAGGACCGCCAGGATGACCGCAGAACCGATCCGGACGGGCTTGTCCATCCGCTCGGCGAACTCAGGCGACTTGGAGCGCACGACCATGCCGATGGCGACGGGGATCAGGATGAGGCCGAAGACCTTGATGACCTCGGCCAGGGGCATCGAGACGCCGCCGGTGATCTCGTCGTTGTAGTAGCTGATGGCCAGGCCCGTGATCAGGGGGAGCGTGACGATCGCGATGGCGGTGTTGGCGGCGGTCAGGCTGATGTTGAGCGCGACGTCCCCGCGGAACAGGCGGCTGAACATCGCCGCCGTGGTGCCCCCCGGCGAGGCTGCGAGCAGCAGCATGCCGATGCCCAGCAGGGGCGGAAGGTCGAAGAGTGCCACCAGCCCGAAGCAGATGATGGGCATCAGCACGATCTGGCAGGCGAGCGCGATCGCGGCCGCCTTGGGCTCGCGGACGATCCGCTTGAAGTCTGCGACCGTGAGGTCGAGACCGAGGCCGAACATGATGATGGCAAGGGCGATCGGGAGGCCGATCTCGGTCAGTGCTGAGTCCATGCCGCGCAGCCTAGGCGCTACCTGCCCCATTTGGGTAGCAATTGCTTTTTATGTGTGCCGTGCCACGCGCGCTGGAGGCGCATGCGGGGATGTCGTTGGTGCCGAAGGCGGGAGTCGAACCCGCACGCCCTAGGGCACACGGACCTAAACCGTGCGTGTCTGCCTGTTCCACCACTTCGGCCTGCAGCCCAAGCCTAGGGGCTGGAGGAGTCAGTCGAGACCCAGGTCCCGACGCAGCTTGGCGACGTGGCCGGTGGCCTTGACGTTGTACTGCGCGAGCTCGACCACGCCGGTCTCCTCGATCACGAACGTCGAGCGGATGACCCCCTCGACCTCCTTGCCATAGAGCTTCTTGGTCCCGTACGCCGAGTAGGACTTGTGCACCTCGAGCGACTCGTCGGAGAGCAGGGTCAGCGTCAGGGCGTCGCGCTCACGGAACTTGGCGAGCTTGGCCGGCTTGTCCTTGGAGATCGCGAGCACCTCGTAGCCGGCGCCACGGAGCGAGTCGAGCGACTCGGTGAAGTCGCAGGCCTGCTTGGTGCAGCCGGGAGTCATCGCCGCGGGATAGAAGTAGGCGATCACCTTGCGTCCGCGCAGCGACGTGAGGGAGACCTGTTCGCCGGTGTCGCTGGTGAGGGTGAAGTCGGGGGCGGCGTCCCCGGGGACGAGGCGAGTGCTCAACGTCTGGCTCCTTGTCGCAAACCGTTTGCAATAAACTACGCTTGGCATCATGCACGTTCCCGACGGCTTCCTCGACGCGCCGACCTCGCTGGCCACCGGTGTCGTGGCAGCAGCGGGGATCGCGGTCGCGCTCAAGGGCGCCCGTCGTGAACTCGACGACCGTACCGCCCCGATGGCGGGCCTCGTCGCGACCTTCGTCTTCGCCGCCCAGATGATCAAGTTCCCCGTCGGCGCAGGCACGAGCGGCCATCTCCTGGGTGGCGCCCTGGCGGTCGCGCTCGTCGGCCCCTGGTCGGCCGTGCTGTGCCTGTCCGTGGTCCTCCTCGTCCAGGCGCTGCTGATGGCCGACGGTGGGATCACCGCGCTCGGCACCAACATCACCCTGCTCGGCCTCGTCACCGTCGTCGTCGGCTGGGCGACGATCACCGTGCTGCGTCGCCTGCTGCCACGGCGCGTGGGGCTGGTGCCGGTGGCTGCCGCGGTCGGCGGCCTGCTCAGCGTTCCCGCTGCCGCGCTGGTCTTCGCCCTGCTCTTCGCCGTGGGCGGTCAGGCGCCCGTCGACCTGTCCGCGGTGGTGGCGGCGATGGTGGGGTGGCACGTCCTGATCGGGCTGGGGGAGGCCGCGATCACCGGCCTGGTCGTGGCCAGCGTGGTCGCCACCCGCCCAGACCTGGTCCATGCGGCTCGGCCGTTCCTCGAGGCGCGCACCCTCGTGATCCGCGACGGGGTCGTTCGATGAGCGCGCCCGAGCGTCTCCGCCCCGCGTCAGCACCAAGACGTTCTTCGCCGTGGCTGTGGGTGTGTGCCTCCTCGTGGCCGGGGTCGTCAGCTTCTACACCGCCGCAGCGCCCGACGGACTCGAGTTCGTGGCCCGGCAGACGGGGTTCGCCGACTCGGCCGAGGAGTCGGCGACGGCGCAGAGCCCCTTCGCCGACTACCAGACGAGTGGGGTCGACGACGACCGACTCAGTGGCGGAGTGGCCGGGGTCGTCGGCGTCGCAGTCATGCTGATGATCAGTGGCGCGCTGTTCTGGGGCCTGCGCCGGCGCGGCGACCCGGCCGCCCCGAGGTCCTAGAGATGGGTGCCGGACACGGTCATCGGCTCCACTACCACTCCCACAGCCCGATCCATCGCGCTCCGGCGCACGTCAAGCTGCTGGCCCTGCTGGGGTTCATGCTCGTGGTCGTCGCGACGCCGAGCTCGTGGTGGCCAGCGTTCCTGGTCGAGCTGCTCCTCCTGCTCGTGGTGATCGGCGCCTCGCGCGTGCCCTTGAGCTATCTCCTGCCGCGGATGGTGGTCGAGGTCCCCTTCGCGGTGCTCGCGCTCCTGATGCCGTTCATCGCGGCGGGCCCACGCACCGAGGTGCTGGGGCTGACGGTCTCCGAGCCGGGACTGGTCGCCGGACTCACCCTGCTGACCAAGGGATCCATCGGCGTCCTGGCCTCCCTGACCCTGGCCGCGACCACGGAGCCGTCCGACCTGCTCCGTGGCCTGGCTCGCCTGCGCATGCCCGACCTGATCGTGCAGATCATGGGCTTCATGATCCGCTATCTCGACGTCGTCACCGGCGAGCTGTCGCGGATGCTGGTCGCGATGCGGTCCCGCGGCTGCGACCCGAGGTCGCCGAAGCACTGGCCGACGCTGGCGCGCGCCATGGGGGCGCTGTTCATCCGCTCCTACGAGCGCGGTGAGCGGGTCCACCTCGCGATGCTCTCGCGCGGCTATGACGGGCGGTTGCCATGACCACCCCGGTGCTGGACGTCCGCCGGCTGGCCTTCGCCTATCCCGACGGCCATCAGGCGTTGTACGGCGTGGACCTGCACGTCCACCAGGGCGAGCGGGTCGCCCTCCTCGGACCCAACGGCGCGGGCAAGACCACGTTGGTCCTCCACCTCAACGGCATCCTGACCGCCGGTGCGGGGACGGTCACGGTCAGTGGCCTGCCGGTGGCCAAGGCCAACCTGGCGCAGATCCGCCGGCGGGTCGGGGTCGTCTTCCAGGACCCGGACGACCAGCTGTTCCTCGGCAGCGTGCGACAGGACGTGGCCTTCGGCCCGGCCAACCTCGGTCTGCGCGGCAAGGCCCTGGACCGGCGGGTGATGGACGCCCTGGACAAGGTCGGCATGGCCGACTTCGCCGACCGTCCGCCCCATCACCTCTCCTTCGGCCAACGTCGTCGAGTGGCCGTGGCGACCGTGCTGGCGATGGAGCCCGAGATCCTGGTGCTGGACGAGCCCAGCTCCAACCTCGACCCCACGAGCCGCCGCGAGCTCGCTGACATCCTGCGCTCGCTGGACGTGACCGTGCTGATGGTGACGCACGACCTGCCATACGCCCTCGAGCTCTGCCCGCGCTCGGTGGTGCTCAGTGACGGAGTGGTGGTGGCAGACGCAGCCACCTTCGACGTGCTCACCGACGACGCCCTGATGGCCGCCCACCGGCTCGAGCTGCCATGGGGATTCGATCCGCGCTCGATTGATAGCCTGCCCGGGTGACCAACGAACTGACCTCGCTCGAGCGGGAGATCGAGGAGGCGCGTCAGCGTCTCGCCAGCACGATCGACCAGCTCGCCCACCGTGCCAACCCCAAGACCATCGTCGGTCGCGAGGTGACCTCGGTGAAGTCACACTTCGTCGACCTCGAGAGCGGCGCCCCGCGCACCGACAACATCCTCAAGGTCGCCGGCGGGGTCGTGGGCGCCATCGTGCTGCTCGCCATCATCCGCAAGGTCGTCCGCTGAGCGCCATCCGGACCCACTCGTGAGCAGGACCCCGGGCGCCGCCCCCATCAAGATGCTGCACGACCGGGTCCTGGTCGATCTCGACCGCGACGCTGGCGAGCGTCGGTCGTCGGGTGGGATCGTCATCCCGGCCACCGCCGCCATGGGTGCCCGGCGGCTGCAGTGGTCGAAGGTCATCGCAGTGGGCCCCCACGCCCGTGCGGTCGAGGTCGGCGACCGGGTGTTGTTCGACCCCGAGGACAAGGCCGAGGTCGAGGTGCACGGTGAGGTCTACGTCGTGATGCGTGAGCGCGACGTGCACGCCGTCGCAGCCGAACGGCTCGAAGCCGGTTCGACGGGCCTCTATCTCTGAGGTGCTGCGTCTAGGGTGAGCGCGTGAAACAGCGCGACGCCATCGTCATGTCCGACTCCGAGGTCGACGACTTCCTGACCCGGCAGCGCAGCGCGACCATAGCCACGGTCGGTCCGCAGGGCCAGATCCACCTCATCGGCATGTGGTACGCGTGGTTCGACGGCCACGTCTGGCTGGAGACCAAGCCCAAGTCGCAGAAGGTCGTCAACCTGCGGCGCAACGACCGGATGACCTTCCTGGTGGAGGCCGGCCACACCTACGACACGCTCCGGGGCGTCTCGATGGAAGGCCGCGGCGTCGTCATCGACGACGACCCGGAGCTGTTGGAGCGGGTCTGCCTGCAGGTGTTCGAGCGCTACAACGCGCCATACACCCCCGAGCTGCGTCCGTTCCTCGACGTGATGATGCACAACCGGGTCGTGGTCCGCCTCGACATCGAGCGGACCAGGTCGTGGGACCACCGCAAGCTCGGCCTGCCGGCCATGGAGCTCGGCGGCAGTACGGCACCGTCGGTCCAGGAGTCCTGATGGCCTACTCCGTGAAGCAGTCCCACCGGGCCCCGGCGGTGACGACGTCCGTGCCGGTCGACGAGACCCTCCCAAGGGCCTGCATCATCGGCGCCGGTTCCTCGGGCATCGCGGCGGCCAAGCAGCTCTATCTCGCAGGAGTGCCCTTCGACTGCTTCGAGGCGGGCTCGGCGATCGGCGGCAACTGGGTCTATCAGAACCCCAACGGTCGCTCGGCCTGCTACGAGACGCTGGAGATCAACACCTCGTGCCCGCGGATGGCCTTCTCCGACTTCCCGATGCCGGCCGACTATCCCGACTATGCGCGCCACGACCAGGTCCACGCCTACTTCGAGGACTACGTCGACCACTTCGGCTTCCGTCACACCATCACCTTCGACACCGAGGTGCAGGACGTCTCGCGCACCGACGACGGTCGCTGGCGGGTGCGGGTGAGCGGTCCCGAGGGGGTCCGTGAGGAGACGTATGACGCGGTGCTGGTCGCCAACGGACACCACTGGGACGCGCGCTGGCCGGAGCCTGCCTATCCGGGACACTTCGACGGCGAGCAGATGCACGCCCACGACTACCGCAACGGCGACCAGCTCGAGGGCCGCGACGTGGTGGTCGTCGGCGCAGGCAACTCCGCGATGGACATCACGGTCGAGGCCTCCCATCGCGCGCGCACCACGACCTGGTCCGTGCGCCGCCCGGAGTGGGTGCTGAAGAAGTTCTTCCTCGGCCAGGCCAGCGACCAGGTGGCGCTGCCGGGCTGGCTGCCGTGGTGGGTCACCGGGGTGCGGCTGGCCATCGGGGCCCGGGCAGCGGGTGACCTGACCAAGTACGGCGTGCCCAAGCCCGCCCACGCTCCCGGCCGGTCCCACCCGGTGCAGTCGCAGCAGATCCGCGAGCGGCTCGAGGCAGGAGCGGTGACGGCCCGCCCGGGCATCGAGCGCCTCGACGGTGACCGGGTGGTCTTCGTCGACGGGTCGAGCGCCCCGGCCGACCTCATCGTGTGGGCCACCGGCTATCGCGTGTCCTTCCCGTTCCTCGACCACTCGCTGGTCGATCCCCGCAACAACGACTTCCCGCTATGGAAGCGCACGGTCCATCCCGACCTGCCGGGGCTCTACTTCCTGGGCCTCGTCCAGCCGATCGGCGCCGTGATGCCGATCGCGGAGTCACAGGGTGCCTGGATCGCCGAGATGTTGACCGGCGACTACGTCCGGCCGGCGCCGCGTCTCGTGCGTCGACAGATGCTCGAGGACCACGCGCGCAACAAGCGACAGTTCTATGCGTCCCCGCGGCACACCATGCAGGTCGACTTCGACGCCTACCTGTGGGACCTGGCTCGTGAGCGCAAGCGCGGCCGGAAGCGGGCCGGCACGGGGAAGTGAACGAAGAAGGCCAGGCCCGGTGGACGGTCCGGTGCGGTCACGTGACCATCCGATCAACGACTCGTTGACGTGCCGTGCCGCGCCCTCTTTGCCTGCTCGTGTCCATGACGCTGATCGGCGTCACCCTGTCGGCCATGACCCTCTCGGTCCCCGCTGGGGCTGAGACCCGCGTCACCAGGCAGGCAGCAGCGCCGAAGTACGCGCCACTCGGCCGCCCGGGACCGAAGCTGTCGGTGCCGAGGTCCCAGCTGCGGGCAGCCCTGTCGTGCCACGGCTCGCCCCGGGCCGGGAAGCGCCCCGTCCTCCTGAGTCCCGGGACCAGTGTCACGCCCGAGGAGAACTTCTCCTGGAACTACATGAAGGCCTTCACCGCTCAGGGACGCTACTGGTGCGCGATCACCATGCCGCACCACACGTTCGGCGACGTCCAGACCGCCGGCGAGCACCACGTGTTCGCGATCCGGACCATGCATCGACGTACAGGAAAGAAGGTCTCGATCCTGGGCCACAGCCAGGGCGGGATGAACCCCCGCTGGGCCCTGCGTTTCTGGCCCGACACCCGCAAGATGGTCGACGACCTCATCGGAATGGCCCCCTCCAACCACGGCACCACCGCCATCCAGGGCTGCGTCCGGGGCGCGACCACCTGCTCGCCCGCCGTGTGGCAGCAGCTCGCCGGATCCCGGTTCATGGCGGCGCTCAACAGCCGCGCAGAGACGTTCGCCGGCATCAGCTACACCGTGATCACGACCGAACGCGACGAGGTGGTCACGCCGATGACGTCGTCCTTCCTCACTGGCAACGGACGCATCGCCAACATCCCGGTCCAAGACATCTGCCCTGCCGACGTCTACGAGCACAACTTGCTGGGCACCGTCGATCCGGTTGCCTACGAGCTGGTGATGGACGCCTTGAGGCACCGTGGACCGGCAGCCGCCGATCGCATCGATCCGGAAGTCTGCAGCCGCCAATACATGCCGTATGTCGACCCTGCTGCTCTCGACTACCTGCCGCCGCTGCTGGCGGCTCCCAACCTCGCCAGCACCTTCCTGCCGCTCGTCAACCTGGCGGGCGCGCCGATGGTGGCGCAGGAGCCCCCGGTGCGCCGCTACGTGCACAGACGTAGGCGCTGACCGGGGGAGAGGAGACGCCATGCTGGGCACCACCCGCCGAACCGTCCTGACCACAGCATGGCGTGGCCGGACCCGACCCGGGCGCTCGTCGGGCGATCGCATCTGACTCTCGACGCAGAAAAGCCCTCTCCGGGAACCGGAGAGGGCCTCTGACCTTCAGTGATGTGTACGCCATCAGGGACTCGAACCCCGAACCCGCTGATTAAGAGTCAGCTGCTCTGCCAATTGAGCTAATGGCGCATGTCGCACGATGAGATGCAACGAGGAGAAACCTTACACGCGCGACCACCTGGGGTGAAATCGAGCAAGAGCAGGGGGTCAACCCAGCTCCGCCAGCACAGCCTGCGCGGCGTTGTGACCTCCGATGCCAGACACGGCCCCGCCCCGACGAGCGCCGGCGCCGCACAGCAGGACGGAGTCGTGGTCGGTGTGCACGCCCCACTGCTGGGCGGGGGTGTCGAGCCGGGCCCGGTTGGGCGCCCACGGCCAGGCAAGGTCTCCGTGGAAGATGTGCCCGCCCGGCATCGCCAGGTCACGCTCGAGGTCCTGGGGCACCTTGGCCTCGACGCAGGGGACGCCGTCGGCGTCGGAGGTGACGCACCACTGGATGGGTTCGGCGAGGTGCTCGTTGATCGAGCTGATCGCGCGCTCCACGGCCTTCGCCTTGACCGCGGCGCTGTCGTATTCGTCGAACAGCGACGCTGGGGTGTGCAGGCCGAAGTAGGTCAGGGTGTGCGCGCCGCTCTCCGACAGGGAGCCCAGGATCGAGGGGTCGTTGAGGGAGTGGCAATAGATCTCGCCGGGCAGCTCGGTCGGCACCTCGCCGGCCGACGCCTCGGCATACGCACGCTCGAGCTGGGTGTAGCCCTCGCTGAGGTGCACGGTGCCGGCGAAGGCCACCCGGGGGTCGGTGCCGGACTTGAGCCGGGGCAACCGGTCGAGCAGGAAGTTGATCTTGAGCTGGGAGCCGACGGGCTTGGCATCGGGAGGTTGCTCCTCTCCCAGCAGCTCGCGCAGCACCCACGGGGCGACCCCGGAGAGCACGCGGCGACAGCGCAGGGACTGCGTGTGTGTGCCGTCGGTCCACACGACGGTCGCCGAGTCGTCGCCGGGCTCGATCCTGGACACCTCGGCCCCTGTCATCACGGTGGCACCGGCCGAGACCGCCGACCTGGCGAGGGCGTCGGTCAGGGCGCCCATGCCTCCGACCGGGACCCGCCACTCACCGGTGCCGTTGCCGGCGAGGTGGTAGAGGGAGCAGCGGTTCTGGAGCAGGGACGGGTCGTGCAGTGAGGCGAAGGTGCCGATGAGGCCGTCGGTGGCGACGACACCGCGAACGAGGTCGTCGGTGAATCTCTCCTCGATGGTCTGGCCGAGGGGCTGGGTCACCAGGTCGCGCCAGACGTGGGGCGCGACCTGCTCGCGCACCTGGTGCTCCAGCGGGAGCGGGCTCATGAAGGTCGGGGCCACCACGCGCGCCAGGTCGGCGACGTCGGCATAGAAGGTGCGCCAGGCGTCGTATTCCTGGTCTGAGCCGGTCAGCTTCCGGAAGGACCTGCGGGTGGCCCCGCCCTCGGGACGTTCGACGAGCAGTCCGTCGTGGCGCCCGCGGCGGGTGTAGGGGGTGTACGACGCCGTGGGACGCGACGCCAGCCGAACGCCGAGGTCGAGGTCGGCCATCAGCGGTTCGGGCATCAGGCTGACCAGGTAGGAGTAGCGCGACAGCCGGGCATCGAGACCGTTGAAGGGCGCGGTGGTGACCGCCGCCCCGCCGGTGTGGGGCAACCTCTCCAGCAGTGCGACGGAGAGACCACCTCGTGCCAGGTAGGCGGCAGCGACGAGAGCGTTGTGCCCGCCCCCGACGATCGCGACGTCAAAGCTCTTCTCCCCGTGGATCACCGGGTCAACGTAGTCGTCAGGTCCGACAGGTCAAGGCTCATCGTTGAAAGCGCTGCGAGTGGTCAAGACCGGTCGACGCTCGGGCGCGGGCGTCACGGGCGGTCCACGGGGCCGTGTCTTCGACCCCGTGGGCCTGAGAGCGTTGCGGTGTGCACGCCGCGTTGCCCGTGTCGAGCCCGTACCCACACGAGGTGAGTCCTAGCCCTCGCTGCTGCGCTCGGCGAGGGCCAGCGCTGCGCGGCGTACGACGTCGGCGTGCTCGGGGTCGTCCGCGACCTGCGCCGGCACCAACCCACCGAGCAGGGCCACGGGCTCGGTCAACCAGCCCCAGGCCCGCCAGGGGTCCATCCCCGCGGCCAGGAGTGGCCGCAGGACCGGTAGCAGGTCGCGTCGCACGTCACCGTCGGGCGTGAGCTGGAAGGCCGGCACGATGACGCCCTCGCCGTGGGGGACGAGCAGGACCTCGTGGGCGCCGGCCGCCTTGTGCAGGGCGAAGCGGGCCGCGTTGACGCTGCAGCCGCGCCGCTGCGCCACGGCGGCATAGTCCAGGCGCTCGCTCGCCAGGAGCCGCTCGCGGACCTGGGCCAGGCGCCGCAGCTTGACCAGCGCCACGGGTACGGCGTGGGCCGGCTCCGTGCCTTCCTGGTGCAACACGCGGTCGAGCTCCGCCAGCTGCTCGCGGGTCAGCGGCTCGCCGGTGCGCGGGTCGCTCCACTGCGGGCGACCGCCCGGGTCACGAACGAAGCTCGGCAGCCCCGCCTCGCCCAGCTGCTCGGTGAGACCGAGGGCCTCGATCCACTGCGCGAGGCGTTCGCCGTTGTCGTCTGCATCCACGGGTCAAGCCTGCCGCACCCCGCCACCCGGGCGAGAAACGGGTCGAGCCCCCGACCGCATCGCTGCGATCAGGGGCTCGACCTCATCAGGGTGAGTAACGGGACTTGAACCCGCGACATCCGCCACCACAAGGCGGCGCTCTACCAGCTGAGCTATACCCACCATGACCTGCGCACGAGGCGTCAGGCCGATGAGAAGTGTAGGGCAATCAGGCCGTGGTGTCGGAATCGGGTGCGAGACCGGTGATCGTGCCGGCGTGACGGGCCGCGATCTCGCGGGCCGCAGCGCTGTCGAGACCGGGCTGGGGGACGAAGACCGCCTCGCGGTAGTAGCGCAGCTCCTCGATGCTCTCCTGGATGTCGGCGAGCGCGCGGTGGTTGCCGCGCTTGGCCGGCGCCGCGAAGTAGGTGCGCGGATACCAGCGTCGCGCCAGCTCCTTGATCGAGGACACGTCGACGTTGCGGTAGTGGAGGAAGCCCTCCAGCTCGGGCATGTCCCGGGCCAGGAACGCGCGGTCGGTGGCCACCGTGTTGCCGCCCAGCGGCGGGCGGCTCCCGTCGGGGCAGTGCTCCTTGATGTAGGCCAGCACCTGCTGCTCGGCCTCGGCCATCGTGGTCCCGCCCTCGAGCTCCTCGAGCAGGCCCGAGGTCACGTGCATGGTGCGGACGAAGTCGATCATCTGGTCCAGCGCCGCCTGGGGCGGCTTGATGATCACGTCGATCCCCTCGCCGAGGACGTTGAGGTCGAAGTCGGTGACCAGTGCCGCGACCTCCACCAGGGCGTCCGCCCCGAGGTCGAGGCCGGTCATTTCGCAGTCGATCCACACCAGTCGCTCGTTCACGAGCAGCCACCCTACTCAGGGTTCTCAGCCGCGCTTCAGGCCGTCGGCCTAGGGTCGTGCTCGTGAAGCAGTGGATGGGACTGGTCGCGAGGCTGGTCACGGGGGGCGTGTGGATCGTCGCGGGCGCCATCAAGATCCCGGACCCGTCGAGCAGCGTCCGCGCCGTACGCGCCTATGAGCTCCTGCCTGAGTCGGTGGTCCCCGCCGTCGGGCTCGCGCTGCCGGTGGTGGAGGTCGTGATCGGCGTCTGCCTGGTCCTCGGTCTGCTGACCCGGTGGATGGGGGTGTTGTCGGCGCTGCTGTTCGTCGCCTTCATCGTCGGGATCGCGTCGGCGTGGGCGCGCGGGCTCTCGATCGACTGCGGCTGCTTCGGTGGCGGTGGCGAGATCGAGGACGCGACCGCGAAATATCCGTGGGAGATCGCCCGCGACGTGGGCCTCCTGCTGCTGTCGGGGTGGCTGGTCGTCTGGCCACGCACCCCCTGGTCACTGGATGCTGTTGTCCTCCCGCCACGGGCGGGAGCTGATGGGCCCACACAGGGCCATGGAGAGGACTGGAATGGCCAAGAGCAATCGCGAGAAGAGGGCTGAGCGGGCCGCTCGGGCCAAGGCCGAGCGCGCCGAGCGGTTGCGCAAGGAGAAGCAGCGCCGCCGGCTCACCTACGGCGGCGTCGGGCTCGCCCTGGCGCTGGTCGTCGGGCTCGCCGTGTGGTGGGTGAGCAACAGCTTCGAGATCGACGAGACGGCCGCGGTCCCCGACGGTGCCACCTCCTCCTACGGCCTCAAGGTCGGCGAGGCGAACGCCGAGCGCGAGGTCGTGATCTATGAGGACTTCATCTGCCCGGCGTGCAGGTCCTTCGAGGAAGCCTTCGACGGGACGCTCGAGACCGCTGTCGAGGACGGCACTGCCACCGTGGAGTACCGCGTGCTCAACTTCCTCGACCGCTTCGGCGACTATTCCGAGCGCAGCGCGAACGCGTTCGCCGTCGTGCTCGACGCCGCGGGTCCCGAGGTGGCAAAGGAGTTCCACGACATCCTGTATGCCGAGCAGCCGCCCGAGGACTACGAGGAGCAGTCAGCCGACGATGCTGACTATCCAGACGACGCGTGGCTGATCGAGAAGGCCGTCGAGGCCGGCGCGGAGGAGTCGGCAGTCGCCGACGGCATCGAGGACCTGGCCTTCGCGGACTGGGTCGCGAACGGGGTCAAGGCTGCGTCCTCCGAAGGCATCCAGGGCACCCCCACGGTCCTCGTCGACGGCCAGGCCATCGAGCAGGACCAGCTCCCGGCGGCCCTGGAGTGAGCAGCCTGGGTGACTTCATCGCCGGCCTGCCCAAGGCGGAGCTGCACGTCCACCACGTCGGCTCGGCCTCCCCCCGGATCGTCTCCGAGCTGGCAGCGCGGCACCCGGGGACGGTTCCGGCCGACCTCGACGAGCTGAGGGAGTTCTTCGAGTTCCGCGACTTCGCGCACTTCATCGAGGTCTATCTCGCCGTGGTCGACCTGGTTCGCACCCCCGACGACGTGCGCATGCTGACCTACGAGGTGGCGCGCGAGATGGCCACGTCGCAGAGCCTGCGCTATGCCGAGCTCACCTGCACGCCCTACACCTCGGTCCGGCCCGACCGGGACGACCTCGGCATGCCGATCGAGGCCTACACCGAGGCGCTCGAGGATGCCCGGGTCGCCGCGGAGAGGGACTTCGGCCTGGTCCTGCGGTGGATCTACGACATCCCCGGCGAATCGGGGATCCCCGCAGCCGACGCAACCCTGACCTATGCGCTCGACCACGCGCCCGAGGCCCTGGTCGGCTTCGGGCTCGGCGGTCCGGAGATCGGCGTCCCCAGACCCCAGTTCCAGCCCCACTTCGACGCCGCCCGGGCCGCCGGGCTGCACGCGGTCCCGCACGCCGGCGAGACGACCGGGCCGGAGACTGTCTGGGACGCGATCCGCCACCTGGGCGCCGTCAGGATCGGGCACGGGACTTCGTCGGCCGCGGACCCGGAGCTGCTGGCCCACCTGGCGGCCGAACAGATCACCCTCGAGGTCTGTCCCTCGTCCAACATCGCCACCCGCGCGATCGCGACCCTGTCCGACCACCCGCTGGTCGAGTTCGTGCGGGCCGGGGTGCCGGTCACGATCAACTCCGACGATCCGCCGATGTTCGGCACGACCCTGAACGCGGAATACGCGATCGCGGCCGATCTGCTCTCGCTGTCGACCGAGGGAGTGGCAGACCTCGCGCGAGGCGCCGTGCGGGCATCGTTCGCGCCGCCGGACGTGCAGTCGCGGATCCTCGGCGAGATCGACGCCTATGTCTCCGAGGCGTACGACGCTGGGTGACCCCTCAACGGCGTGTCGCGAGCGACTCGCCGCGCGGGCGGAAGTTACCCATGAGGACCCCTTGTGCGGCGCGACGAGACGGGCGTAGAAACGAGTTGTCGGAAGGACCCCGGTCCTGAAGACACCCGAAACCCCGGCAACTCATACTTGCCGGGGTTTCACCTATTTCGGGCCCGCCGGTCTCATACGTCGCCGGGTCCACGACGTGTCTAGTCGCTGGGCGTGAGCGACGGTGAGAGGCGCGCCGGGCTCAGGCCCGGCTCGTGCGGCTTCCGTCGTCGTTGAAGTCGTGCTCGTGGAAGTCGACCGTGCGCCGGGCGTTGCTCAGAGAGGTGATCATCGTCTGGCCGATGACCCCGTCACGGTCGAAGACCGTGGCGACCCCCACCGCGATCCCGTCGCTGCTCGTCCAGCGCTCTCCGCGCAGCCCGACCTCCCCGGTGCGGGGGAGCCGGGCGAGCGTGAGGGTGATGTCCGTGTTGATGTACTGCACGCCCTTGGTGCCCCAGTTGCAGGCCATGGTCGTCGCGTCCGCGATGCTCGCCACCGCCTGGAAGGGCGAGGCCACCTCGTCGGCGACAATCGGGACGGCGTACTGCCACGTCTGCTTGCGCCCGGCGTTCTGGTGGTCGGCGAAGTCCTGGGACCAGGGTGCGTCGCTGGCGAACCACGGCACGGTGGGCTCGGTCAGCTCGGGGACCGACTCGGGTGGCGTGGGGTCGTCAACCGGGCGCCATACGTCGCCGTCGGGGTCTTCGCTCGGCGCCAGCAGGATCGTGCTGGCCCGTGCCTTCGCCTCACCACCCTGGATGAGGCGGGCGTCGACGAGACACAGGCGCTTGCCCTCGCGCACGAGCGTGGTCTCGATCGTGAACGGGTCCATGGTCGCCGGCCGGAACATGTCGAGGGTGTAGCGGGCGGGTCGGAGGTCCGTCCGGGTCACCGACAGCTCGATGGCCCGGGACATCGCACCGCTCAGCGCCACCCCATGCATCTGGTTGCTGCTCCACAGGCTGCGTGCCGCGTCGGTCGGGGTGAGGACCTCGGACCCGGTCGAGGAGTCGGCGGTGAAGAACGAGAAGGACATGGGCGCATTGTGGCTGGTCGAGCGGGACCGCCCGGAGGCGGCCCGTCGGTGGCTGGGCACCCCCGGCAGGATTCGAACCTGCGACCTAGAGATTAGAAGGCTCTTGCTCTATCCAGCTGAGCTACGGGGGCGGGGGATCGAAGACTCGATCGGATCTTCAGTCCGGCGCCGAGTATGCCGTAGGAGTCACAGGGCCTGCAGGTCGGCGACGAAGATCGAGCCGCCACGCGGGAGGGGGGTTGCACTGACCCACATGCGGATGTCGATCTCGGACCCGTCCTGACGCAGCGCCGGGACGACGAGCAGGCGATCCAGCAACGGTTTGCGCCCGGTCAGCTGATGAAGGCTGAAGCCAGCGAGGTGCGCCTGCTGGTAGCGGCTCGGGATATGTCGAGCAGCCGTCGTCCGACCAGGGCGGCGGCAGACGGATATCCGAGGAGCTCCGCGGCCGCCGGGCTGGCAGCGACGACGCTCCCCGCTCCGTTGGCCCCGACCAGTGCCCGGTCCGAGTCGTTGACGGCCGCCTCGGCCTCGGTGGGCACCGAGACGAGGTGCCCCGGGCTCGGGAGCTCTGGGGGGATCCACCGTCGAGGGTTCTGCCCTGCCGCCTGGAGCCGGACCTCTTCGCACATCCACTCGCGGAAGAAGGCGAACTCCCGGTGCAGCGGGGGCGTGAGCAGCCGGCCGGCCGCGGCCTGCACCCAGGCCTGACGCAGCTCTCGGTCGAGCGTCGTGAAGTGGGGCACCGACTCGCGAGGCACCACGAGTCGCACCTTCGACAGGCTGGCGTGCGGCTCGACTGTGGACGCCAGCAGCTGACCCAGGTCCTCGGTGGCCTCCCGTGCGCCGACCTGCTCCTCGAGGATCGCCATCGCGTCCATGGCGGCGGCGTGCGATTCGATGGCTCCCGCAGGGTCGGAGTCGATGCCCAGCAGGAGCAGGTCGCGCAGCATGGATTTCGCCTGCTTGTGCCAGGCGCCGTGCGCGAGCGCCGGAAAGTTGAGGAGCACGACCTCGACGGCATCGGCCGCCTGCGACCCGTTCGAGTGGTTGCCGGTGACGGACATGGCGGTGCCCGAGGTGCTGTCGTCGGGACTGGCCAGCCCGATGCGGAACCACATCGTCTTGCCGTCCGGGCGACCTTCCGCTCCCCACTGGTCGGTCAGCTCGGACACGAGGAGGAGGCCACGTCCGGTGGAGGCAAGGGCGTCGTAGGAGGCCACGATCGGGATGTGCGTCCCTCGATCAGCCACCTCGACGTGCAGTCCCTGGGGTTCGAGGGAGGAGGTCAGCTCGATGATCTCGCCCGTGTGCAGGATCGCGTTGGTGACCAACTCGCTGACCACGAGCTCGGCCGCCTCCGACAGGCACTCGTGCGCGGTGTCCTTGAGCTCCGCGCGCAGCAGGTGACGGGCGCGCCGGACGCTGGATGGATGAGCGGGCAGCTGCTGACGCATGGTCTCGCCTTCCCCGGTCTAGACGACCACTCGAAGGCTACGCGCACGCCCGTCCAGTGTCCCAGCGTTCGGGGTTGTTCCCCACCCCTGGGGCGGGAGGAAGCGTGACGGCGAGCGGCCCTCCCTTGCCACCGTGCCCGGCCTGCTGTGTGGTGGGGAGCATGACGCGCATCGGATTCCACGCCTCGCACGAACAGGTCTCCCCCCGCCGCCTGCTGCGCGACGTGCAGCACGCGGAGCAGGCGGGCTTCGACATGGCGATGTGCTCCGACCACTTCGCGCCATGGAGCGCTCGGCAGGGACACTCCGGCTACACCTGGGCATGGCTCGGCGCCGCGCTGGCCACCACCGACCTCGACCTCGGCTGCGTCACCGCCCCCGGGCAGCGCTACCACCCGGCCGTGCACGCGCAGAAGATCGCAACACTGGCCCTGATGTTCCCCGGCAGGTTCTGGGCGGCACTGGGCAGCGGCGAGGCTCTCAACGAGCACGTCACCGGCGAGCGCTGGCCGGCCAAGGAGGAGCGCACGCGCCGACTGGAGGAGTGCGTCGACGTCATCCGCCGGCTGCTGGACGGCCAGGAGGTCAGCCACGACGGCCTCGTCCGCGTGGACCGGGCCAGGCTCTGGGACCTGCCCGAGCAGGCGCCGCTCCTGATCGGGCCGGCGGTCAGCGTGGCCTCCGCGGCCCGGGTGGCGGCCTGGGCGGACGGACTCGTCACCATCAACCAGCCCGCCGACACGCTGCGCGAGGTCGTCGCCGCCTATCGCGACAACGGCGGTCGGGGGCGGTTGTCCCTGCAGGTCCACCTGTCCTGGGCGGAGACGGAGGACGAGGCCGACAAGATCGCCTTCGAGCAGTGGCGCACCAACGTCATCGGCGGCAACGTCCCCTGGGAGCTGGCCACACCCGCCGAGTTCGATGCCGTGGGCGAGCACGTCACGATGGACTCCGTTCGTCGTTCGGCACTGGTCTCCGCGGACCCTGCCCAGCACGCGGGCTGGCTCGCAGACCTCGCCGACCTGGGCTTCGACGACCTCTACCTCCACTTCGTCGGCCAGGAGCAGGAAGCGTTCATCGACAAGTTCGGGGCGTCCGTGCTCCCGGAGCTGCGCGAGGAGAAGGCGAGGAGCTGAGGATGCGGATCACCGACACCAGCGACGTGTGGTGGAAGAGCGCAGTCGTTTACTGCCTCGACATCGAGACCTACTACGACAAGGACGGAGACGGGATCGGTGACCTCGCCGGCTTGGCCGAGCGCATCGACTATCTCGCCGAGCTCGGCGTCTCCTGCCTGTGGCTGATGCCCTTCTACCCCAGTCCCGACCGGGACGACGGCTACGACATCACCGACTTCTATGGCGTCGACCCGAGGCTGGGCAACCACGGTCAGCTCGTCGAGGTGATCCGCACCGCCCACGACCGTGGCATCAACGTCATCGCCGACCTGGTGATCAACCACACCTCCGACCGCCACCCGTGGTTCAAGGCCGCGCGACGCAGCGTCGACAACCCCTTCCGCGACTACTACGTATGGCGCGACACGACGCCCCCGGACACCTCGAAGCAGGTCGTCTTCCCGGACAAGGAGGACTCCATCTGGGAGCTCGACGACAAGACGGGGCAGTGGTACCTCCACCACTTCTACAAGCACCAGCCCGACCTCAACCTGGCCAACCCGGCCGTGGTCGAGGAGATCCTGCGTACCGTCGGCTTCTGGCTCGAGCTGGGCTTCGACGGCTTCCGCGTCGACGGGATCCCGTTCCTGGAGCAGACCTTGAAGAACGTCGGAGACCCCGAGGCGCTCGTCGACCCCCATGACGTGATGAGGGAGATCCGCGGTTTCCTCAACCGGCGCGCGGGTCACGCGATGATGCTCGGCGAGGTCAACCTCCCGCACGAGCAGCAGCTCGACTTCTTCGGTGGCGGTGCAGGCGACGAGCTGCAGATGCAGTTCGACTTCATCGCGATGCAGGCGACCTATCTCTCGCTGGCGCGGGAGGACCCAGCTCCCCTGGTCAAGGCGCTCCAGGAGCGGCCGGCGACACATCCCACCTGCCAGTGGGCGACCTTCCTGCGCAACCACGACGAGCTCACCCTCGACAAGCTCAGCGACGAGGAGCGTCAGGAGGTCTTCGCCGCGTTCGGGCCCGAGCCCGAGATGCAGCTGTTCGGACGGGGCCTCAAGCGACGCGTCCCGACCATGATGGGCGGCGACCCCAGGCGCATCCGGCTCGCCTACAGCCTGTTGTTCTCCCTGCCCGGCACCCCGACCTTGTACTACGGGGAGGAGATCGGCATGGGGGAGGACCTCGCGGCCGAGGGCAGGATGGCGGTTCGTACGCCGATGCAGTGGACATCAGGGGCCAACGGAGGCTTCTCGGCGGCGCCTCCCCGCAAGCTGGTGCAGCGGGTCGTCCCGGATGGCTACGGCCCGGCCCACGTCAACGTCGCCGACCAGCGCCGCGACCCCGACTCGCTGTGGAACTTCGTGCGGACGCTGATCGGCAGCTATCGGATGTGTCCTGAGCTGGGGTGGGGGCGCTTCTCGGTGGTCGACCAGCCGCACGCAGCGGTGCTGGCCCACCGGTGCGACCTCGACGACGTGGCGACCGTCGTGGTTCACAACCTCGGTTCCGACCCGGTCGTCGTGGACCTGCCCGTGGACGGCTCGGACGAGGCACACGACCTGGTGGACCTCTTCTCCCTCGAGGAGGTCGTGCCTGTCGACGGCCGGGTCGAGGTCAGCCTCGACGGCTATGGCTTCCGGTGGTTCCGACTACGTCCCGAAGGCGGGATGCACCTGCCCTGAGTCGTCACCGCGGGCCAGCAGCACCATCAGCTCGTAGTGCGAGGTGTGCGGGAACATGTCGAGCACCCGGGCCTCGAGTGGCCGCAGCGACGGCATGGCCGCGAGGTCCTCGGCCAAGGACTGGGCGTTGCAGGACGAATAGACCACGTGCTCGACACCTGACTCCTCCAGCCACCCGGCCAGTGCCGGTCCGATGCCACGTCGTGGCGGGTTCACGACGACCAGGTCGGGCGGTCCCGGCTGGGCGAGCGCCCAGTCGGTCGCGTCGGCGCTCACGAACGTCACCCCCGGCGGGGCGCTCGCCGACGCGGCAGCGACCGCCTCGACGGAGACCTCGACGCCGGTGACGCGGCGAGGGGTCGGGCGGCCGGGCGCCATACAGGCAAGGGCGAAGCCACCGACCCCGCAGTAGAGGTCCCACACCGTGCCGGGGTCGATCGCGCCCACCCAGTCACGGGCCTGGGCATAGAGCGCCTCCGCGACGAGGGTGTTGGTCTGGAAGAACGACTGCGGTCGCAGCGCGAGCTCGAGCCCGGCCAGCCTCATCGGCAGCGAGGCCTGCTCGGTGAGCACGATCTCGCGTTCACCCTCGAGGACCGCGGCGTGCGCCGGCTGGATGTTGAGCGACATCACCCGCAGGGCCGGCAGTGCCTCGAGCAGCCAGGGCAGGTGCTTGCGGATGCGGGCCTCGTCAGCCGTCGAGCGCACCACCAGCCGCAGCATGAGCTCACTGTCGGGGGACTCGGTGAGGAGCACGTGCTTGAGCTCCCCGCGACGCAGCGCGACGTCGTACGGCGACAGGCCGGCCAGCGTGATGAAGGCGGCGACGACCTCGAGCGCATCCGCGAGGCCGGGGGAGTGCAGCCGGCAGTCGCGCAGGTCCACCCCGGCCGACGATCTGTCGAGGATGCCCAGCGTCGGCTCCGACGAGCTGCCGCCGACCACCATCTTGGCCTTGTTGCGGAAGCCGTCGTCGGGCCCGGCGACCGACGGCAGCCACGTGGTGGCTGGGACGAGGGAGCGCGCGTGCTGCTCCTTGTCCTCCAGCTGGCGGGCCCTCGGGAGCTCCAGCAGCGAGCACGAGCGACACCGCATGGCGTCGTAGTGGTGGCACTCCACTAGCGCAGCGAGCCCATCCACTCCTCGACCTCACCCGAGGTGCGTGGCAGGGACGCGGAAAGGTTGTGTGCCCCGTCGGCCGTGACCAGGATGTCGTCCTCGATGCGGATGCCGATCCCGCGCAGCTCCTCGGGGACGAGGAGGTCGTCGGCCTGGAAGTAGAGGCCGGGCTCGACCGTGAGGACCATGCCCTCGGCGAGGTCGCCCCTGGGATAGACGTCGACCGACGCCTTGCCGCAGTCGTGGACGTCCATCCCGAGCATGTGGGAGGTGCCGTGCAGGGTCCAGCGCGCATAGACCTTGGACTCGGGGTCGAGCGCCTCCTCGACCGGGACCGGCAGCAGTCCCAGGTCGGCCAGGCCGTGCGCCAGGACCTGCGTGGCCGCGTCGTGGGCGGCGAGGAACCGCGCACCAGGGCGGACGGCGTCGATCCCCGCCTGCTGGGCGTTGAGCACGAGGTCGTAGAGGTCGCGCTGCAAGGTGGTGAAGCGCCCGTCGACCGGGAGGGTGCGGGTGACGTCGGCGGTGTAGAGGTTGTGTCCCTCCACCCCCATGTCGAGGAGTGCCAGCTGTCCGGGCCTGATCGGACCGGTGTTGTCGATCCAGTGCAACGTCGTGGCGTGGGAGCCGCCGGCACAGATCGAGTCGTAGCCGATGTCGTTGCCCATCGCGCGGGCCCGGCGGAAGAAGGTCCCCTCGATCCAGCGCTCACCGAACTCCAGCACCCGGTCCCACTCGCGCACGCAGTCTTCGAAGCCCAACGCGGTGATGTCGCAGGCCTCCTGGAGCTCCCCGACCTCCCACGCGTCCTTGACGAGGCGCATCTCGGAGGCGACGCGCGAGAGGTCCGGGTCGGTGGTGACGTCGCGGGTCTTGCGGTCGCCCTCGAAGGACGGCAGGTCCTGGATGTGGCGCACCTCGAGCCCCAGCGAGTCCGAGATCTCCTCGAGCGAGGGACGTCGTCCGGCCCACAGGTCGCCGTACTGCCGATCGCGGAAGAACTCGTCGGTCTCGCGACCCGCGCGGGGGCGGGCATAGAGGACGGCCTCACCGACCCCGTCCGGGCCGCTGTCGATCACCAGCACGGCGTCGCTGGTCTGGTTGCCGGAGAAGTAGGTGTGGGCGGTGTCGGAGCGGAAGCGGTAGTCGGTGTCGTTGGCGCGGGTCTTGTAGGACCCGGCAGGCAGCACGAGCCGCTCCCCGGGGAAGGCCTCGGCGAGCCGGGCACGCCGGGCCTCGGCATAGTCGGCCACCGGGTGCCGGGGGAGATCGACCTCGGGATCACCCCAACCGGTGCGCATGAAGGCCGAATAGGCCTCGGGTACGGCGGGGTCGTGCGACTCGGTCTTCGGCTCGGCCGCTTCCGGGGTGGTCTGCTCGCTCACGCGACCACCTTACGTCGGGGCCGGGTCGGGAGCGGGGCATCGCGAAGGTGCTCCGATAGGCTTCAACTCATGCCCGGACGACGTCGCGACAGTGTTGCCTTCACAGTCGTGGTCACGTTGCTGGTGCTGGTCGGCGCCGGGGTCATGAGCCTGGTGATCGCGGTGTCCGGCGCTCCCGGGACGTTCGCGCTGGCCGCGCTCCTGGCCGCCCTGCCGGTGGGTCCGCTCGTCGGTTGCTTCATGTGGCTCGATCGCTATGAGCCGGAGCCGCGCTCGCTGCTCGTCGGTGGCCTGCTGTGGGGGGCCTTCGTCGCGACTGCGGCAGCGCTCGTCTTCCAAGGCATCGGCGTTGCCGGTGGCGCGACCGACGAACAGACCCTCGCCTTCCTGGCCCCGGTGACCGAGGAGGCGACGAAGGGGGCGTTCCTGATCCTCCTGCTGTGGTGGCGTCGCCATGAGCTCGACGGCATCCTCGACGGCATCGTCTATGCCGGCATGGTCGGCATCGGCTTCGCCTTCACCGAGAACATCCTCTATCTCGGAGCGGCCTACAACGGCACCGACGGGCTCGGGCCGGGTGGGACGACGGCGCTGACCGGCACCTTCATCCTGCGTTGCCTGGTGAGCCCCTTCGCGCACCCGCTGTTCACGGCCTTCATCGGCATCGGCGTCGGTGTCGCGGTGGCCTCGCGCAGCGGTGCCGTGCGGCTGCTGGCGCCGTTGGTGGGGTACGTCCTGGCTGTGATCACTCACTCGATGTGGAACTCGTCCACCCTCGGCGGCACCGAGAACTTCTTCGCCGTCTACGCCACGATGATGTTCCCGGCCTTCGTCGGTGTGGCTGCCTTCGCGCTCTATCGGCGCCGGTCGGAGAAGGGAATGATGGCTGCGGCCCTCCACGACGCATCCCGACGCGGACTGATCCCTGCGACCGACATCCCGTGGCTGGTCGACCTGCGAGCCAGGCGGCGCGCCCGCGTCCACGCCAAGCGGGTCGGCGGTCCCGTCGGTGAGCGCGCGATGCGCGAATACCAGGCCGCGGCGATCGAGCTGGCCTATCTCCACCACCGCTACCTGCGCGGCACAGCGCCGCGCGACTTCGTCGAGAGGGGTCAGGACCACGTGGGAGTCCTTTCTGCCGTACGCCCCTATGTCTGCTTCCCCGGACAGGTGGTGCCGACCCGATGACCCAGACTCCCGACGTGTCACAGACCGACGCCGACTCGACGCAGATGCTCACCGCGCTCCTGCGCATGCGCAGCGCCCTGCAGGACGTCCGGCTCCCGCTCGAGCTCCCGGGCGCACCCGAGCAGCGCGACGCCCAGCAGGAGATGGTCGACCAGCTCGAGGACTACGTCATCCCGCGACTGATGACCATCGACGCGCCGTTGCTGACCGTGGTCGGTGGCTCGACCGGTGCAGGCAAGTCCACGCTGGTCAACTCGCTGGTGGGGCGTCGGGTGACCCAGCCGGGCCTGTTGCGCCCGACCACGCGCTCGCCGGTGCTGGTCCACAACCCCGAAGACGCGATGTGGTTCAAGCAGGACCGGCTGTTGCCCGAGCTCGAGCGGGTCGACCGCGCGACCAACGACCCCGAGGCGCTGCAGCTGGTCGCCTCGGACACGGTCCCGCCCGGTCTCGCGATCCTCGACGCCCCCGACATCGACTCGGTCGAGGAACGCAACCGCACCCTGGCTGCCCAGCTCCTCGCCGCGGCCGACCTGTGGCTGTTCGTCACCTCCGCCGCCCGCTATGCCGACCAGGTGCCGTGGGACTTCCTGCGCAAGGCCGCCGACCGCTCGGCTGCGGTGGCGATCGTGCTCGACCGCACCGCCCCCGAGGCCGTCGAGACCGTCTCCACCCACCTGGCCCGCATGCTGGCGAGCCGCGGGCTCAAGGACTCGCCGCTCTTCGTCGTCGTCGAGGGCCAGGTCGACGACGAGGGGCTCTTGCCGCCAGAGTCGGTCGCGGCGATCCGTGGCTGGCTGGAGTCGCTGGCGGCGGACGCCGAGGCGCGCACCGCGGTGGTGAAGCAGACCCTCGAGGGGGCGGTCCGGACCCTCGCCCGGCGCACCCACTTCGTGGCGGACGCCGCCACCGAGCAGATCGATGCCGTACGCCGACTCCGAGACGACGCCAACAAGTCCTATGACCAGGCGGCAGCCCAGATCGCCGAGGCCTCGGCCGACGGCACGCTCCTGCGTGGCGAGGTGCTTGCCCGCTGGCAGGAGTTCGTCGGGACGGGGGAGCTGCTGCGTTCGCTGGAGACGCGGGTCGGTTGGCTGCGTGACCGGGTTGTCAATGCCCTCAAGGGCAAGCCCCAGCAGGCCGAGCGGGTCACCGTCGCGGTCGAGTCGGGTCTCGAGACGCTGATCCTCGAGCACGCCGAGGCCGCGGCCGAGCGCACTGAGGCCTCATGGCGCTCGATCGCGTCGGGCCAGATCCTGCTGGCCGACGCGGGTGAGGACCTCGGTCGGGCCTCACGTGACTTCCGCCGCCGGGCCGAACGCGCCGTACGCGACTGGCAGTCCGACGTCCTCGACATGGTGCGCAGCGAAGGGGCCGACAAGCGGTCGACCGCCCGCTTCCTGGCCTTCGGCGTCAACGGCCTCTCCGTGGCGCTGATGGTGGTGGTCTTCGCCCACACCGCCGGGGTGACCGGTGCCGAGGCGGGCATCGCCGGTGGTTCGGCGGTGCTCGGCCAGAAGCTGTTGGAAGCGGTCTTCGGCGACCAGGCGGTCCGCACCCTGGCCGAGCGCGCCCGCCAGGACCTGGAGTCGAAGGTCTCCGAGCTCCTCGACACCGAGCGACGTCGCTATCTCGACCTCCTCGACAGCCTCGAGATCTCGCCCCAGGCCCCGGAGAACCTGCGCAACGCCTCGCGCCGCGTCGACGACCTGCGGTTCGCCGCCAAGGGTGGCGCACCCAAGGACGGTCGCCCGGATGCATAGGGTGATCCCATGACGTCGCTGCTCGAAGGGCCAAGAAGCTGGTCTCCCGCACCTCTGAGATCGGGACGCGCGTCCAGGGCCTGGAGGAAGCGGTCGAGCACGCGCAGGGGCGACTCGACGACGACGTCGTCTCCGAGGCCCGTGCAGTCGTCGATCGGGCGGCCGGGCGCCTCAAGCTCTCTGCTGAGCACACCGTGGTGGCACTGGCCGGCGCGACCGGGTCGGGGAAGTCGTCGACCTTCAACGCGCTGACCGAGCTGGAGCTGTCGGCGGTGGGCGTCCGCCGTCCGACGACCTCCTGGGCGACGGCGTGCGTGTTCGGTCGCGAGGGTGCCGAGGAGCTGCTCGAGTGGCTCGGCATCCCGGCTCGCCACCAGGTCACCCGCGACTCGATGCTCTCCACGGGCAAGGAGGACACAGCGCTGCAGGGTGTGGTGCTGCTGGACCTTCCCGACCACGACTCGACCGAGGTGACCCACCACCTGGAGGTCGATCGGCTCGTGCGGCTGGCCGACATGTTCGTCTGGGTGCTCGACCCGCAGAAATACGCCGACGCCGCCATCCACGACCGCTACCTCGCGCCCCTCGCATCGCACAAGGACGTGATGCTGGTCGTCCTCAACCATCTCGACACGGTCCCCGAAGCGCGACGAGAAGGCATGCTCGACGACGTCCGCCGGCTGCTCGAGGCCGACGGACTCGCCGGGGTGCCGGTGCTGGGCGTCAGTGCGCGTCACGGCTGGGGGATCCCGGAGCTGCGCAAGCAGATCGCCAAGCGAGTCGCGGAGAAGAAGGCCACCAGGAGCCGGCTCGCGGCCGACGTCCGCGCCGCCGCTGAGCGGATCCAGTCGGCGTCCGGAACCGCCCCGGTGCCGTCCATGTCGCGTGAGCGGGTCGCGGCTCTCAACGACGCCTTCGCTGACGCCGGGGCGTGCCCACCGTCGTGAAGGCCGTGGAGGACTCGACCCGGATCCGGGCCAACCGCGCCACTGGCTGGCCGGTCACCGCCTGGCTGTCCAAGCTCAAGCCCGACCCGCTCAAGCGACTCCACCTCGACCTCGGCGCCGCCGGCAAGCAGCTCACCGGCACCGCCCGCACCTCGGTGCCGAAGGCCTCTGGGGTCCAGCGCGCGCGGGTCGACACCGAGGTGCGCGCTTTTGCCGACCATCTCTCCGACGACCTGGCCCAGCCGTGGGCGACGGCCGTCCGTCGTGCTTCCACGTCGCGGTTGACCGACCTCGGTGACCGCCTCGACCGGGCTGTCGCCTCGACCGACCTCGGCGCCGAGCGGATCCCGGTGTGGGCCGGGCTGGTGCGGGTCCTGCAGTGGCTGCTGATCATGGCTGCCATCGTGGGCGGGCTGTGGCTGGCGTTGCTGGCGTTCGGCTCCTACGCCCGCCTGCCCGAACCCCCGACCCCCGAGGTCTGGGGGTTCGCTCTGCCGACCCTGCTGTTCCTCGGCGGGATCCTGCTCGGGATCCTGCTCGCCCTCGTCTGCCGGGTGCTGGTCGGCCTGACGGCGCGTCGGCGCGCGGCTGCCGCCAACAAGAGGCTGCGAGCGGCGATCGCCGAGGTCTCCGGCGAGCTGGTCATCGAGCCGATCGAGACCGAGCTGTCGGCATACGCCTCGATGCGCAGCGCTCTCGCGGTCGCCCTCAAGTAGCCCCTGGCCGGCCCGGCCGGGCCGCTGCGCGTCCACAGCCGCAGCCGCCACCCGGCCGTCCACAGCCGGCCCACGCGGGTGCGATCGCTGTCCGTGGGTCGCCGCACTCTGGGTGCCGAGGGCGGGCACGCCGTCCTCGACATCGAGGAAGGCACTTTGATGAACGACACCTACATCACCCTCACCGGCTGGGTCGGCTCCGAAGTCTCCCTGCGGGAGGTGACCGGCGGGGCCTGCGTGGCGACCTTCCGCGTGGCCAGCACGAGCCGCAGGTTCCGCAACAACGAGTGGTCCGACGGCACCACGACCTGGTATCAGGTCAAGGCCTGGCGCAAGCTCGCGGAGCATGTCGCCGCCTCGATCAACCGCGGAGAGCCCGTCGTGGTCCACGGGCGCCTCGAGGCCGACGTGTGGAAGAAGGAGGACGGCAGCGTGAGCACCCAGCTCGTGGTCACGGCGACCTCGGTGGGCCACGACCTCACCCACGGCACCGGGGCCTTCACCCGCCAGGTTCGTGGGGAGTCGGGTCAGGCGCAGCCCGGACAGCTGGGCCAGGAGCCGGTCTCCTCCGACCCGTGGATGGCGCCGCTGAGCCAGTCACCTGCCTTCGCCCAGGACGCGCCCACGCCTCGTCCTGCTGCCGAGGTGGACGCGGCCTGAGACCCGATCAGCTCGCCGGACGGGAGCACGAGACGGCGGCCCGTGTCGGTCACCCGGTGAACGCCACGGATCGCCGTCTCGAGGGCAGGCCTGCTTGTGGCGAGCGCCATGTGCGCCTCGGAGTCCGCCGGTTCTCTACGCGGTCGCCCTGACCCGTAGGCTCGGGGACATGGCTGAATACGTCTTTACCCTGCGCAACGTGCGCAAGGCCCACGGTGACAAGGTCGTCCTCGACAACGTCACCCTCTCCTTCCTGCACGGTGCGAAGATCGGGGTGGTCGGTCCCAACGGGACCGGCAAGTCCTCCCTGCTCAAGATCATGGCCGGGCTCGACCACGCCAACAACGGCGACGCGATCCTCGACCCGGACGCGACCGTCGGCATGCTGCAGCAGGAGCCCCCGCTGAGCGAGGGCAAGACCGTCCTCGAGAACGTCGAGGAGGCCGTCGGCGAGATCAAGGGCAAGCTCGACCGCTACAACGAGATCTCCGAGCTGATGGCAGATCCCGACGCCGACTTCGACACGTTGCTGGCCGAGATGGGCGACCTGCAGACCGACCTCGACCACGCCAGCGCCTGGGACCTCGACAGCCGGCTCGACCAGGCCATGGACGCCCTGCGCTGCCCCCGCCTGACGCCCTCGTCGACAACCTCTCCGGTGGGGAGCGGCGGCGGGTGGCGCTCTGCAAGCTGCTGCTGCAGCAGCCCAGCCTGCTCCTGCTCGACGAGCCCACCAACCACCTCGACGCCGAGTCGGTGCAGTGGCTCGAGGGCCACCTGGCGACCTATCCGGGGGCCGTCCTGGCCATCACTCACGACCGCTACTTCCTCGACAACGTCGCCGAGTGGATCCTCGAGCTCGACCGGGGCAAGGCCCACCCCTACGAGGGCAACTACTCCACCTACCTCGAGACGAAGAAGGACCGACTCAAGATCGAGGGGCAGAAGGACGCGAAGCGCGCCAAGATGCTCGAGAAGGAGCTGGAGTGGGTCCGCTCCAACGCCAAGGCTCGCCAGACGAAGTCGAAGTCGCGCCTGGCCCGTTATGAGGAGATGGCGGCCGAGGCCGACAAGGCCCGCAAGATCGACACGGCCGACATCAACATCCCGCCGGGCCCGCGCCTGGGCGACGTGGTCCTGGAGGGACGCAAGCTCGTCAAGGGCTTCGAGGGTCGCACCCTGTGGAACGACATCTCCTTCACGCTGCCGCGAGCCGGCATCGTGGGAATCGTCGGCCCCAACGGCGTCGGCAAGACCACGCTCTTCCGGATGATCACCGGCGACGAGCAGCCCGACTCCGGCGAGCTGCTCGTGGGACAGACGGTCAAGCTGTCGTACGTCGACCAGAGCCGCGGCGGCATCGACCCCAACAAGAACGTCTGGGAGGTCGTCTCCGACGGACTCGACTTCATCAAGGTCGCCAACTTCGAGATGAACTCTCGTGCCTATGTCGCCTCGTTCGGCTTCAAGGGGCCGGACCAGCAGAAGAAGGCAGGGGTGCTCTCAGGTGGTGAGCGCAACCGCCTCAACCTCGCGCTGACCCTCAAGCAGGGGGGCAACGTGCTCCTCCTCGACGAGCCCACCAACGACCTGGACGTCGAGACGCTCTCCGCGCTGGAGGACGCGCTCCTCGACTATCCCGGCTGCGCCATCGTGACTTCGCACGACCGGTGGTTCCTGGACCGTGTCGCGACGCACATCCTGGCGTGGGAGGGCGACGAGGAGGACCCCGCCAAGTGGTTCTGGTTCGAGGGCAACTTCGCCTCCTACGAGGAGAACAAGATCGAGCGCCTCGGCGCCGAGGCGGCCAGGCCGCACCGCGTCACCCACCGGCGGCTCACCCGCGACTGACGAGAGCCGCTGGCCGGTGCGAGCCGGTCAGCGGATCTCCATCTCCGGGTGCCCCGAGATGAGCTCGTCGGCGACGGCGTCCATGACGCGGCCCAACGCGACGAAGTCGTCGTCGGCGGCGACGTCGACAAGGTAGGAGCGGACGCCCTCGACGTGCATCGGCGCGGCCTTCTCCAGGAGCTCCAGCCCGGCGTCGGTCATCGTCGCGACGATCCCGCGCCCGTCCTCGGGCGTGGCCGCACGGACGACCCAGCCGGCGCGTTCCATCCGGGCGATGGTGTGCGTGACGCGACTGCGCGAGTGGGCCAGCGCGTCGGCGAGCTGCGCCATACGCAGGCTGCGGCCCTCACGCTCGGAGAGGCGGACCAGGATCTCGTACTCGGTGAGCGAGATGTTGAAGTTGCGCCGAAGGTCGTCGTCGAGACGGTCCATCAACAGGGTGGTCCCGATGACGAGGGCGCGCCAGGAGCGCTGCTGGACCTCATCGAGCCAACGTGGATCCCGAGACGCATCATTCATGTTCTTGTTTTCTCCCTCTTACGCCGTCCCCACGGCGTTCTGTACCCCTGAGGGTAGCCACCGGCGGTGACAACCGCAGGTGTTCTGGTCGACGTGGCAACGGCCGACGTGAGCAGTGTGCTCGCGCCGGCCGTTGCGTGGAGTCAGCCGGCGGTCAGCTCAGCCGCTCCATGATGAGCGCCATGCCCTGGCCGCCACCCACACACATGGTGATCAGGCCGGTGGACTTGTCGTGCCACTCGAGTGAGTTGAGCAGGGTGTTCTGCAGGCGGGCGCCGGTCATCCCGAACGGGTGCCCGACCGCGATCGCGCCGCCGTTGACGTTGAGCCGGTCGAGGTCGATGCCCAGGTCCTGGTAGGAGGGGACGACCTGCGCGGCGAAGGCCTCGTTGATCTCGACCAGGTCGATGTCGCCGATGGACATGTTGGCGTTGGCCAGGGCCCGCTTGGTCGCCTCGACCGGGCCGAGGCCCATGATCTCGGGCGAGAGACCGGAGACGCCGGTGGAGATGATGCGTGCCAGCGGCTTCAGGCCGAGCTCGGCGGCCTTGGTGTCCGACATCAGCACGACTGCTGCGGCCCCGTCGTTGAGGGCGCAGCAGTTGCCGGCCGTCACGACGCCATCGGGCCGGAACACGGGCTGGAGGCCGGCGAGGCTCTCATAGGTCACCCCGGCACGCGGACCGTCATCGGCCGAGACGACCGTGCCGTCCGGAGTGGTGACCGGCGTGATCTCGCGGGCCCAGAAGCCGTCCGCGATCGCCTTCTCGGCGAGGTTCTGCGAGCGGACGCCGAACTCGTCGAGCTCCTTGCGGTCGAGCCCGCGCAGCCGGGCGACGTTCTCCGCCGTCTGGCCCATCGCGATGTAGGCGTCGGGGAGGAGACCGTCCTCACGCGGGTCGTGCCAGTCCTGGCCGCCTTCGGCGAGCTTGGCCGTCCGGGCAGCCGCGTCGTCGAAGACCGTGTTGCGGGTGTCGGGGATGTGGTCCGACGTGCCCTTGGCGAAGCGCGAGACCGTCTCGACCCCGGCCGAGATGAACACGTCGCCCTCGCCTGCCTTGATGGCGTGGAACGCCATCCGGGTGGTCTGGACCGAGGAGGCGCAGTAGCGGGTGATCGTCGCGCCGGGGACCTCGTCCATGTCGTTGAGGACGTTGACGATCCGGCCCATGTTGTTGCCCATCTCGCCGCCGGGCAGTCCGCAGCCGAGGTAGAGGTCGTCCACGGTGCGCGGGTCGAGGCTGGGGATCTTGTCGAGTGCAGCCTTGACGATCAGGGCGCTCAGCTCGTCGGGTCGGAAGTCCTTGAGGGACCCCTTGTTCGCGCGGCCGATGGGGGAGCGGGCTGCAGAAACGATCACTGCCTCGGGCATGGAATCTCCGAATCTCGAAAGCTGGTGGGATGCATCGCACCCTAGTGCCACCTCTGCGGGCAGCGAACGTGTCCTTCCTCATGCTCCGGGTGCAGCGGGATCGCCGTCGGCGTCGTTGGTCAACGACCGGACGAGGAGGTCGAGCCCGTCGGCGACGAACTGCTTCCTCTGTGCCCCGGGTCGGAGAAGTGCTGTGATCAGCAACCCGTCGACGGCGGCGACGATGATCGCCGGGACGGCACCGGCGTGCGGCTGCCCGCTGCGGGCCAGGATGCCTGCCACGACATCGGTCAGGCCGGCACGGAGGTCGCTCACCTGGGTGGCCAGGGTCTCGTCACGGGTCGCTGCCAGCGTGATCTCCAGGCGGGCCTTGAGCCGGTCCGGCGAGTCCAGCCAGCGCTGAAGGGTGTCGACGGTCGCGGCGATGGCTGGTTCCGGTTCGCCGTGATCGGCCAGACCGGCGGCCAGCTTCTCCACGTCGGCCGTGATGGCGCTGAGGACGTGCGTCGCCAACGCCGCCCGGAGGGCTTGTCGGGAACGGTAGTAGGCGGAGCTGGACCCCTCGGGAAGGCCTGCCTCACGATCGATCGCGCGGTGCGTCAGGCCGCGCCAGCCGTGCTGCGCGAGGACCGTGACGGCGGCGTCGAGGATCTCGCGCCGGCGGGCTGAGAGGTCGTTGGGAGGAGGCAAGTCGGTGGTGCTCCTCGTTCTTGGCTTGCGCCTGGACGCAATGGCTGGAGAGGGACTCGGGTGAGGTGACCGAGGACACTACTCACCCCGCTTGGTCCCTAGGGGTGGAGCGAGTATCTTCTACATATGTAGAAATTCTACAGCCGTAGAAAGGTGGATCGCCATGACTCTCGACTTCCTCATCCCCTTCGCCATCGCCGTCCTCGTGGTCGCCGGGGTCACCGCCCTGCTGACGGTGGGCGCGGCCGCGGAGTTCCTCGCCCGGCACCGCCCGATCCGGATGGCACGCCACGAGTCGATCCCTGCCTACTACGGCGGTCTGATCGGCGTTCGCTGACTGCTGTCGCTGAGGTGGCGCCCGCCTGAGACCATCGAGCGGTGCGCCACCTCTATCAGTGCCCCATGCGTTGGGCCGACCTCGACCTGCTGGGACACGTCAACAACGTCGTCTACGTCGACTACCTCCAGGAGGCGCGCGTCGACATGATGCGCTCCCACGGCCCCGCGATCCGCGACGAGGCCGGTGACGGTCTGGCCGAGGGCGTCGTCGTCGTGCGGCACGAGGTGAGCTACCAGGCCCCGCTGAACTTCCGGCTCCGCCCGATCAGCATCGAGTGCTGGGTGACCGAGATCCGGGCTGCCAGCTTCACCATGGCCTACGAGGTCTTCGACGAGACTCCCGAGGGCCGAGTGGTCCACCTCCGGGCGAGCACCGTGCTGACGCCATACGTCTTCGCCAACGAACGACCGCGACGCCTCACCCCGTCCGAGAAGCAGGCCCTGGCCGTCTTCAAGGAAGAGCCGCTGCCACAGTCGGCGAAGATTCCCCCGGTGGACCCATGGGATCCCGGCCACTACGCACTGCAGGTCCGGTTCTCCGACGTCGACGTCTATGGACACGTCAACAACGTCAAGTACTTCGAGTACCTGCAGGAGGCGCGGGTGCCGATGATGAGCCGGGTGGCTCGCGACCTGCCCGGCGTCGAGGCCCTCCACGTCGTGGTGGCGCAGACCGACGTCGACTACAGACGGCCGATCCTGTTGCGCGCGGCGCCCTACGACATCCACTCCAGGATCACGCACGTGGGCCGGAAGTCCTTCACGATCGCCTCGGAGATCCGTGACGGCGACGAGCTGCTGGCCAGGGCGCGGGTCGTGCTGGTCTGCTTCGACTCCGCGACGCAGCGCTCGGTGGAGCCGCCGCCCGCCTACAGGGACGCCATGATGGCGGTCGTCGCCTGACGCCTTCGCTCAGTCGAGCGTGTTCACCATGAACTGGGCCGCGTGGGTGACATAGGCCCAGAACTGTGCGTCCTGCTCCGGCGTGAGGTCGGCCCCGTCGAGGCCGGCGCGGAAGTGGACGAGCCACCGCTGGGCGGACTCCTCGGTGACGGCGAACGGGGCGTGGCGCATCCGCAGCCGCGGATGACCCCGTGAGTCGGAGTATGTCGACGGGCCACCCCAGTACTGCATCAGGAACAGCGCGAAGCGGTCCTCCGCCGGCCCGAGATCCTCCTCGGGATAGAGCGGTCGCAGGACGGGGTCGTCGGCCACGCCCTTGTAGAACGTGTGCACGATCTGGCGAATCTTCGCCTCGCCGCCGATCTCGTCGTAGAAGGTGCTCACGCCTCCATTGTGGCTGGGACCCGGAGGGACAGGAAAACGGGGCGTGGAAGACTCGATCACCGACCATCTGTTCCCACTGCTCAAGGAGCCTCCATGCCCACCACCCGTACCGCAAGCACCCACTGGGAAGGCACCCTCTTCGAGGGTGCAGGCAAGGTCACCCTCGACTCCTCAGGCCTCGGCACCTATGACGTCTCATGGCCCGCGCGGACCGAGGAGCCCAGCGGCAAGACCAGCCCCGAGGAGCTCATCGCGGCCGCGCACTCGTCGTGCTTCTCGATGGCGTTCTCCAACGGCCTCGCCAAGAACGACACCCCGGCGACCTCGCTCGACACCAGTGCGGACGTCGACTTCACGCCGGGCACCGGCATCACCGGCATCAAGCTCACCGTGCGCGGAGTCGTGGAGGGCATCGACAACGACAAGTTCGTCGAGCTGGCCGAGGCCGCCAAGGCGGGCTGCCCCGTCTCACAGGCCCTGTCCGTCGACATCACCCTCGACGCAGCCCTGGCCTGACGAGATCCTCGCCGGGGGTCCGGCTCAGGCCGGACCCTCGGCCCGGGCCGGACCCTTCGCCGGGGGCTGGTCGTCCTGCTGCTCGGGGCCGAGGGGACGGGTTGCTCCCGGGCGTCTCGCATCCACACGACCCGCTGGGCGAACGGCATCTCGATTCCCTCGTGGTCGAAGCGGGCCTTGATCCGTTGGCGCATCTCGCGTGCGACGGCCCACTGCTCGAGCGGAGCTGTCTTGAGCGCCACCCGCACGACCACCGCGTCGGGCCCGAGGTCCTGGACGCCCCACACGGACGGCTCCTCGATCACCCGGCCCTTGAAGTCGTCGTCGTCCCACAGGTCGTGGGCGACGTCGGTCAGCACGCGCTGCACCCGGGCGATGTCCTCGCCGTAGGCGACGCTGATGTCGAGCACCGTGCGCGCCCAGTTCTGGCTCATGTTGCCGACGCGGAGGATCTCGCCGTTGCGCACATACCAGACGGTGCCGTTGACGTCCCGGAGCCGGGTGACGCGCAGGCTCACGGCCTCGACGGTCCCCACGGCTTCGCCGAGGTCGACCTCGTCGCCGACGCCGTACTGGTCCTCGAAGATCATGAAGATCCCGGAGAGGAAGTCCGAGACCAGGCTCTGCGCACCGAAGCCGATCGCCAGGCCCAGGATGCCGGCACTGGCGATGATGGGGGCGATGTTCACGCCGATCTCGCTGAGCATCATCGTCACGACGACCGCCAGCACGATGCCGGTCACGACGCTCTTCAGCAGCGTCCCCATCGTCTGTGCACGCTGGACCCGTCGGGTCGTCCCTGCCGCCTCATGCAGGTTGAGGGCTGTCCCGACCTTTCCGCCGGTGACTGCGCGACTCAGGCGGTCGGGCAGCATCCCGTGCTCGGCACGCTTGACCAGACGATCGATGATCCTGTGCAGGACCCACCTGATCGCAAGTCCGAGCAGCGCGAGCCCCAGCAGGGCGCTCGGCTTGCCCACCAGCCAGTCGGCGAGGTTGGCCAAGGTGGCGTTGTCGGTCTCGGTGTGGACCCATTCGCAGATGTCTTCGCCTTCTGCGCAGGACTCGGAGAGCGAAAGCATGCCCGCCAGTATGTCGATTGGGTGCCCGAACCCAAGTCGTCGACCTCGTGCGGCGCGCCGGTGTGAGCGATCCGACCCCGACCGGCGGGTGGAGCCGGCCGTCGTTGCCGATATCGTGTGCGGGTGACCACGCCCGCGCGCTCAAACCTCAGCCTCGTCACTGCCCGGTCCCTCGTCCGCGCCAGTCTCCCGCTGGCCGTTCTGGGCGCGGTGCAGCTCGCCACTCCGGCGCACGCCGACCCCGCCGAGGGCTGGAGCGATGCCCCTGGCAGTGTCGACATGCTCGACGCCTTGCTCCTGCTGGCCGGTGTGCCGCTGCTGCTCTTCGTCCTGATCGCCATGGCGGTCTACCTCCCGGCCCTGGTCCGGGGCGAGAAGCTCACCCCGGCCGGTGGCCCGCAGGACCAGTGGCTGGGCGGGCCCCGCTCAGGCACCAAGGAGCTCGCCGCGAGCGAGAGCACGACCAGCGAGACTGGCGGAGCCCGTGGCAGCTGGTGAGCTGAGCTCACGCGACCTGGCGGAGCTGGACAAGACGATCCGCGCCGCCGAGCAGTCCTGCCGCTTCGAGTTCTCGGTCTTCGTCGGCACTGCCGAGGACGACTCGCGTGCTCACGCCACGCGCCTGCACTCGTCACTCGTGGCGCCGACCCGGAGCATCCTCGTCATGGTGGACCCCCGAGCGCGGCTGATCCAGGTCGTCACCGGCAACGATGTGCGCCGCCACCTGACCGATCGCGAGGTCGAGCTGTCGATCTTTGCGATGCAGTCGCACTTCGCCGCCGACGACCTCGTCGGGGGTCTCAAGCACGGCGTCGCGATGCTGGCCGAGCACGCCCGCCCCCAGCACACCCTGCACGCCGGCGTCTGACGCCGGACGAGACCGGCGACAGGGCTGTCAGCCCTGCGCGTCGCGCTCCTGCGCGGCCAGGGCCCGGGCGATGTCTGCACGCGCCTCGGCCACGTAGCGCTGGGCTCCCTTGGGGGCGGAGTTGTCGGCCAGCCACTGGTCGAGGCGCGCGACCACCTCGGAGGAGCCCACGGCTATGGGGAAGCCGTACTCCAGCACCACCGAGGCCTTGTGGAACCCGAGGTCGTCGATCACCGTCTCGGCGGCTGCCAGGAACTTCTCGACGTATGGCGCCACGACCTCGTCCTGGTCGCTGCGGAAGATCGACAGGACCATCTCGCGCGACGTCTCGTTGGGGGTGGCGGGGTCGAGGATCGCTGACCAGCCGGCCGCCTTGGCCTCGGCCGTCGGTCGGGCGACGCGGGCCGCGGCAGCCTTCTCCTTGCCCTCGATGGTGTTGTCGCGGGCCAGCTCGGCGTCGATCTCCGCAGCGCCGAAGCGGCCAGCGCGAGCCAGGGACGTCACCAGGCCCCAGCGCAGGTCCTGGTCGACAGCCAGTCCGTCCACCACCAACGAGCCGTCCAGGAGCGCTGCCAGGTCGTCCAGGGCCCCTTCGCTGTGCGCAGCACCGAAGAAGGTGCGGGCAAACGTGAGCTGGTGGTCGCTGCCCGGCTCGGCGTCGAGGAAGAGCTGGCGTACGCCTTGCTCCCACTCCGACTTCAGCGTGCCGCGGGTCGCGGGGGCGGAGTAGCGGTGGACTGCGGATGCAGCCAGCCCCGGGATCCGGCTCAGGCCCCACGAGTCCGTCTCGGAGCCGATGTTGGCGAGCACGAGCCGCACCCAGTCGGTGGCCGTCATCTCGGCGTCGCGGGTCATGTCCCAGGCGGCGCCCCACACCAGGGCGCGGGCCAGTGAGTCGTCGAGCTTGGAGAGGTTGCCCATCACTGTGGCGAGCGAACGCTCGTCGAGCCTGATCTTGGCGTAGGCGTGGTCCTCGTCGTTGAGGAGGAGCAGCGCAGGCTGGGCTTCGCCCACGAGGGCATCGACCGCGGTGAAGGCGCCGTCCACGTCCACCTCGAGGTAGTCGCGTCGGACGAGGGTGCCGTTGTCGTCATTGTCGTAGAGGCCGATGCCGAGACGGTGTCGACGCAGGGTCGGCCAGTCGGGGTGCGCCGTCTGGGCGACCGAGAACGAGGCGTAGTTGCCGTCGGCGTCGAGCTCGAAGACGGGAGCGAGGGTGTTGACGCCCGCGGTCTGGAGCCATTCCTGGGCCCAGCTGTGGAGCTCGCGCCCCGACGACTTCTCGAGTGCGCTCAGCAGGTCGGAGAACTCGGTGTTGCCGAAGGCGTGGTCCTTGAAGTATTGGCGGATGCCCTCCACGAACGCATCGAGTCCCACCCACGCGACGAGCTGCTTGAGCACCGACGCGCCCTTGGCGTAGGTGATCATGTCGAAGTTGACCTCGACCGCGTGCAGGTCGACGTTGTCGGCCGCGATCGGGTGCGTCGAGGGCAGCTGGTCCGCGCGATAGCCGGTCTGCTTGCGGGCGTTGGCGAAACCCGTCCACGCGTCGGTGAACTCGGTGGCCTCGGCCTCGCACCAGTAGCAGGCCCACTCGGCGAACGACTCGTTGAGCCACAGGTCGTCCCACCACTTCATCGTGACGAGGTCGCCGAACCACATGTGGGCCATCTCGTGGGTGATGACCGAGGCCCGGAACTCGAAGAAGGACCGGGGCTGTCGTGAGCGGGGGAGGTATTCGTCGCGCAGTGTCACGCAGCCCGCGTTCTCCATCGCCCCCATGTTGTACTCGGGGACGTAGAGCTGGTCGTACTTGTGGAAGGGGTAGGGGTAGTCGAACTTCTCCTCGAAGAAGGCGAAGCTCTGCTTGGTCAGCTCGACGAGCGCGTCGGTGTCCATGTGCTCGACCAGCGACTGCCGGCAGTAGTGGCCCAGCGGGATGGTGCCGAACTTGCCCTTGTACGTGTCGAGGACCTCGTGGTACTCGCCGGCCACGACTGCGGTGATGTAGGTCGACATCCGCTCGGTGACCGGGAAGTTCCACACGGCCTTGCCATCGCCGAGGTCGTGCGGCTCGGGGGTGGGGGACGTCGAGACGACCCGCCAGTGACTGGGGGCCGTGACGTTGAAGGTGAAGACCGACTTGAGGTCGGGCTGCTCGAAGGTGGTGAACACGCGGCGCGCGTCCGGCACCTCGAACTGGCTGTAGAGGTAGACGCGGTCGTCGGCGGGGTCGACGAAGCGGTGCAGGCCCTCGCCCGTGTTGGAGTAGGGGCAGTCGGCGGTGACGACCAGTGTGTTGTCGGCCTGCAGGTCGTCGAGGACGATGCGGCTGTCGCTGTAGACGGCCGCCGGGTCGAGCTGGCGGTCGTTGAGCGTGATCGCGCGGACCTCGGCGCCGTCGAGGTCCGCGAAGGTGCTGGCGCCGACCTCCCGGCTGCTGAACGCGAGGGTGGTGGTGGACGTGAAGGTCTCCGCACCCGTGGTCAGGTCCAGGTCGATGGTGTACGACGTGACGTCCAGGAGCGAGGCGCGGGTGGCGGCTTCGTCCCGGGTGAGGTTGGTTCCAGGCATGGGCGCATCCAATCACCCGCCGTGGCCGCGGTCATATCCGAGCAGTTCTCCCCAGTTTGGCAACAGATGTAACGCGCGGTGACAACTTCGTTGACACCAAATGCAAAACCGGTCACATTGAGCCCCGACACACACCGTGTTTCTTCTGGGAGGGAGAAAAATATGCTTGGCAAGAGGTTCATCGCTCGCGTGGTCTCGATCGGCGTCATCGGGGTGGGGGCGCTGTCGGCGGCGCCGGCCCACGCCGACCCGGTCGTCCCGATCGACTGGAAGGTCGACGCGACCACGACGCTGAAGAAGCTGGACCAGACGGTGGTCATCCCCACCGGCTCGTTCGTCGGTGGCTTCGACCTGGGGACCAGTGAGCTGAGCGGCGACCTGTCGCTCCCGCAGGCCAGCAAGCGCCTCGACATCGGGCAGCTTCCGCTCGCGAACATCACGTTCGCGATGAAGCAGGCCGCCCCGGTGACCGGCACCGTCGACCTCGCGACGATGCAGGCTTCGACAGTGGCGTCCTTCAACGTTCAGCTGGTGTCCATCCGACCGGTCATCGCTCCGTGGCTCAACCTGGTGGGCAACACCTGCCAGACCGCCCAGCCCGTCACCACCAGCATCGGCGGCACGGTCGACCTGATCAACGGCAGCACCTTCAGCGGCACCTACGAGCTCGGCAAGTTCGCCCGCTGCGGTCTGCTGGTCACGCCGATCATCAACGCGATCGTCCCGGGACCGGGGAACACGATGACGGCCAAGTTCAGTCCCAAGGCCTGATCGCGCCACACCCCAGCACCACAAGGAGCGGCCCCGGTCTCACCGGGCCGCTCCTTGTGCCCTGCTCAGGTCGGGCGCGCTCAGGAGCCGTGCCCTAACGTGAGACGCATGACTGCTGCAGACTTCTGGTTCGACCCGCTGTGCCCGTTCGCCTGGATCTCCTCGCGCTGGCTGCTGGAGGTGGCGGAACAGCGCGACATCGAGGTGACGTGGCACGTGATGTCGTTGGCATACCTCAACAAGGACAAGGACATCCCCGACGACTACCGCAAGATGCTCGAGCCCGCGTGGGGCCCGGTCCGCGTCTGCATCGCCGCCGAGGAGCGTCACGGCAACACCCGCTTGCTCGACCTCTACACCGCCATGGGCAACCGCATCCACCTGCAGGGCGCCGCCCTCGACCGCGAGATGGTGGTCGCAGCCCTGGCCGAGGCCGGGATGGACGCCGACCTGGTCGAGGCGATGGACGACACCTCCCTCGACGACGCGGTGGCGAAGTCCCACCACGAGGGCATGGACGCAGTGGGGGACGACGTCGGCACGCCGACGATCCACATCGATGGGTCAGCGTTCTTCGGCCCGGTGCTGAGCAAGATCCCCAGGGGTCAGGACGCGGTCGACCTGTGGGACGGGTGCGTGGCCGTGGCCAAGTTCCCCTACTTCTACGAGCTCAAGCGCACCCGCTCCGGCGACCTCGACTTCAGCTGAGTCAGCCGCCCGCGGCGGCGGCCACGGTCGCGCCTGCCACGACCGCGGCGGTCGTGGCCGCCTGGGCAGCCTTCACCGCGTCCCTGACGGCCTGCGCCGCCCAGGCGCCCGCTGCGATCTCCTTGGCCCGCTTCTTGACCTGCCTGGTCGAGAGGTCGCCCCGGTCGACGACCTTGTGGGCGTGATCGACCGTGGACAGCAGGGCGACGATGGCAGCGGTTCTTTCGTCCGGCACCAGGCCCTGCACCAGGACATCCTGCAGTCGCCTGCGCACGGCTGCCTCGTGCTCCCGGTCGATGGCCGGCCAGGTGGTCCGTGGGAAGAGCCCGAGGACCTTGCCGGTGACCGGACGGACGAGACCGCGATCGGCGAGCCGGTCGAGCAGCGTCTCCTTGGAGCCCTTGCCGAGCCGGTCGACGAGGTCCCTGGCAGCCCGCGGCCGGTCGCGGACCAGCTCCAGTGCGGCTCCGAGCACAGGGTCCTGCGCCGCCGGGTCGTCGGGCGGCGGTGTCTCGGGCACCACCACCTTCGCGGTGCTCCACATGCTGGTCTTGTCCTCGACCTCGACCCGGCCCGCCAGCGCGAGCTCGATGAGCAGCGCGCCGCCGAGCAGCGGCCGGATCTTGTCCGAGTGGGCAAGGCGGCCCGTCTCGTCGTCGAGGAGGAGCAGCAGCAGGTCTTCGGCGATCAGCGTCGACACGGCGCTGACGCTAGCGCAGCCGTCGGTGCGGTGCGGCTGGCCAGCGGGGCGTCACTAGGATTCCCCGCATGACACACGTCCTCTCCGCAGTTGCCTGGCCCTATGCCAACGGCCCGCGCCACATCGGCCACGTGGCCGGGTTCGGAGTGCCGTCCGACGTGTTCAGCCGCTACATGCGGATGGCCGGCCACGACGTGCTCATGGTCAGCGGCACCGACGAGCACGGCACTCCGATCCTGGTGACCGCCGACAAGGAGGGCGTGGGCGCGCTCGACCTGGCCAACACCAACAACGCCATCATCGTCGAGGACCTCGCCGGGCTCGGACTGTCCTACGACCTCTTCACGCGCACCACGACCGGCAACCACTACTCCGTGGTCCAGTCCATGTTCGAGGTGTGCCTGGCCAACGGCTACATGGTCGAGCAGACCACGCAGGCGGCGATCAGCCCCTCCACGGGACGGACCCTGCCCGACCGCTACATCGAGGGCACGTGCCCGATCTGCTCGTATGCCGATGCGCGCGGCGACCAGTGCGACAACTGCGGCAACCAGCTCGACCCGACCGAGCTGATCGACCCCCGGTCGAAGATCAACGGCGAGACGCCGAAGTTCGTCGACACCCAGCACTTCCTGCTCGACCTGCCTGCCCTGGCCGACGCGTTGACCCGGTGGCTGGACGCACGTGCGGCCGAGGGGCATTGGCGTCCCAACGTGATCAGGTTCAGCCAGAACATCCTCAAGGAGATCAGGCCGCGAGCGATGACGCGCGACATCGACTGGGGGATCCCGGTCCCGGGCTGGGAGGACCAGCCGACGAAGCGGCTCTATGTCTGGTTCGACGCGGTCGTCGGCTATCTCTCGGCCTCGATCGAGTGGGCGCGGCGGTCGGGCGACCCCGAGGCGTGGCGGGCGTGGTGGAACGACCCCGAGTCGCTGTCCTACTACTTCATGGGCAAGGACAACATCGTCTTCCACTCCCAGATCTGGCCCGCCGAGCTGCTCGCCTACAACGGCCAGGGGACGCGCGGCGGGGAGCCGGGGGACCTCGGTGTCCTCAACCTGCCCACCGAGGTGGTCTCGTCCGAATACCTCACGATGGGCGACCAGCAGTTCTCCACCTCGCGCGGCCACGTGCTCTATGTCGGCGACTTCCTCGAGCGCTACGGTCCCGACGCGCTGCGCTACTTCATCTGCGCTGCCGGGCCGGAGACGTCGGACGCCGCCTTCACCTGGGCAGACTTCGTCACCCGCAACAACTCCGAGCTCGTCGCGGGCTGGGGCAACCTCGTCAACCGCACGGCGACCATGGTCGCCAAGAGCTTCGGCGAGATACCGGCCGCCACGGCGCTGGAGCCGGTCGACGAAGCCGTGCTCGCCGCGGTCCGCGGCGGCTTCGAGACGGTTGGCGACCTGTTGGGTCGCCACCGCCTGCGGGCGGGCATCGCCGAAGCGATGCGGGTCGTGGGTGAGGTCAACAAATATCTCACCGTCACCGAGCCCTACAAGATGAAGGACGAGTCGCAGCGCGAGCGACTGGCCACGGTGTTGCACGTCGCGGCCCAGTGTGTCGTCGACTGCAACACCCTGCTCGCGCCCTTCCTGCCCCACGCCGCCAACAAGGTGCACGCCGTCTTCGGAGGTGAGGGGGAGTTCATGCCGATGCCGCGCATCGACCAGGTCGACGAGCTCGACCCCGACAACGGTGCGGGCCTGGTGACCTATCCCGTCATCACGGGCGACTACTCGTCGACGCCCGCCTGGGCCCCGCGACCAGTCGTGGTGGGGACACCGGTCGGCAAGCCGACGCCGGTGTTCACCAAGCTCGACCCGTCGGTCGTCGAGGAAGAGCTCGCTCGCCTTGGCTGAGGTCGTGTTCGCCCCCGAATCGGCCGACTCGCCGGACTCGCGGCGGCTGCTGTCGGCGTACGAGCAGGAGCTGGTCTCGCTCGGGGTCACGCTCAACCACGGGTGGGCCGGTGGCGTGACGACCGACCAGCTGTCGCCTCCTCGCGGTGGCTGGCTGCTGGGCCGGGCGAACGAGGCCGCGGTGGCATGCGGTGGGGTGCGCCTGCTCTCGCCCGGGGTGTGCGAGATCAAGCGGATGTATGTCGACCCGGACGTGCGTGGACGAGGTGTTGCCCGGCGGCTGCTGAGCGCGCTCGAGGAGCTCGGCGTCCAGCTCGGGGCGGACGTCGCCAGGCTCGACACCGGCCGCGACATGGCGGCCGCCGTCGGGCTCTACCGAGCCTCGGGCTACCTGGAGATCGACGACTACAACGGCAACCCTGACGCCGGCTGGTGGTTCGAGAAGCGGCTCGGCTCCGAGGCTGGCTAGGCTCGCGTCGTGACCGACCAGCCACCCTCCGCCCAGATCTATCTCCCCACCTTCGTCGTGAAGCAGAAGCTCACGATGATGGTCAACCGCTACGAGATCTCCGAGGCCGACCAAGCCTTCAACCCGGTACGCCTGATGGCGCTCGCGGAGCAGAAGCGGATGGCCTTCAAGGAGCAGGTGACGTTCTTCTCCGACGCCGGGAAGTCGCGTCCGGTCTTCGGGTTCAAGGCCCGCGCGGTGATGGACCTTGGCTCCGGCTACGACATCACCGACGAGGCCGGTCACCAGATCGGCTTCTTCCGCAAGGACTTCGGTGCCTCGCTGCTCCGGTCCACGTTCCACATCGAGGGCCCCGGCTTCTCCGGCACCGGTCAGGAGCGCAGCCAGCTGGTCGGCCTCCTGCGCCGCTTCACCGACCTCAGCTTCCTGCCCGTCCACTTCGACTTCGTCGACGCTCACGGCCAGCCGCTCTTCTCGGTCGAGCGGAAGATGTCGATCGGCGACCGCTACAACGTCACCGTGCCCGACCGTCGCGTCGACTTCAGGGTCGCAGCAGCAGTCGCTGTGGCCCTGGACGCGTTGATGGCCCGCTGAGTCCACATGTATCCCGAGGTGAGGGCGGCCCTGGCCGCTGAGGAGGACAGCGACGTACGAGCCCCAGGCTTCGACCTGGCCGCCCACCGCGAGGAGGTCCGCCTCTCCAACCTGGCGCTGCCCCGCGAGGACGTCGCGGACGCCCGCGACGTCGATGCCTCGGGCGTCCCCTGCCGCCTGTTCACGCCCGCCGACGCGCGCGACGGCGTCATCGTGCACGTGCACGGCGGCGGCTTCGTGTTCAACGACATCGACGTCCACGACGAGGTGTGCAGACGCCTGGCCAACCGGTCGCGTCGCCGGGTGCTCAGCATCGGCTACCGCAAGCCGCCGGAGCACCGGTTCCCGGCTGCGGTGGACGACGTCGACACGGTCCTGGACTGGTTGGCAGACCAGGACATCCGCGGACCGTGGGCCGCCCATGGCGACTCCGCGGGTGCCAACCTCGCCCTCGTCGCCGCGCTGCGCAACCCGGGCCGCTTCGCCGCGGTCGCCCTCATCTATCCCTTCCTCGACCCGACGGCAGGGTTTGCGTCCTACGCCGAAGCGTCGTCCTCCGGCTTCGACCGGGACGAGGCCCGCTGGTACTGGGAGCAGTACGCCGATCGGCGCGACTGGACCAACCCGGACCTGGCGCCCCTGCTCTCCGACCGGCTGCACACGTTGCCGCCGACGTTCGTGGCCACCGCGGAGTTCGACCCGCTGCGCGACGAGGGTGAGGAGCTGGCCCGGCGGATCGCCGAGACGGGAGTGGAGACCGTGGCCGTCCGTTGCCTCGGGCAGACCCACGGCTTCTGGCGCCGACCGCAGTTCGCGGCTGCCGAGCCGTTGCTGCGACAGGGCGCCGCCTTCCTCGACATGCACCTGGTCTGAGGCGTGCGCACGGCCTGCGAGAATGGGGGCATGCGCGTACACCTCGGCTCCGACCACGCGGGCCTCGAGCTCAAGGACCACCTGATGACCTGGCTGGTCGACAACGGCTACGAGCCGGTCGACCACGGACCGTTCGTCTATGACGCCGTTGACGACTATCCCGTCTTCTGCCTGCGCGCCGGTGAGGGGGTCGCCGGTGACAGGGCCGAAGGTCAGGCGAGCTTCGGGGTCGTCATCGGTGGCTCGGGCAACGGGGAGCAGATGGCGGCCAACAAGGTCGAAGGCATCCGTTGCGCCCTGGTGTGGTCGGAGGAGACCGCGGTCCTCGCCAGGGAGCACAACGACGCCAACGTCGTCTCCGTGGGTGGCCGCATGCACTCCGTGGACGAGATGACCCGGTTCGTCGAGGTGTTCTTGACCACGTCGTTCAGTGGCGACGAACGGCACGTGCGCCGGATCGAGCAGCTGTCGACATACGACCGGACCGGCGAGCTGCCGCCCCTGCCGGCGTCGGCCCTCCAGGGCGGGAGCGGTGCCTGAGGGGCACACCCTCCGGCGGCTGGCCGACGACATCACGGCCGCCTTCGCCGGCCACCAGGTCCGGGCGGGCAGCCCCCAGGGGCGGTTCTCGGCGGACGCGGAGGTCGTCGACGGCACCCGGCTCCTGGGAGCCGACTCTGCGGGCAAGCACCTCTTCGTGGAGTTCGAGCGTGATCATTTCGTCCACGTGCACCTGGGACTGATCGGGGCGTTCGAGGTCCACCCAGACGTCAGCGAGGTGCTGCCGCCCGTGGGCGCGGTGCGCCTCCGGCTGCTGCGCGCAGACGGTCGCGCCTACGCCGACCTGCGCGGAGCCACGCAGTGCGAGCTGATCGGCCCCGCTCGTCGCGACGAGATCGTCGGCAGGCTCGGTCCGGATCCGCTCCGTGCCGACGCGGACCCCCAGAGAGCCTGGCACCGGATCAAGGTCAGCCACCGGCCCATCGGTGACCTGCTGATGGACCAGGCGGTCGTGGCCGGCGTCGGCAACGTCTATCGCGCCGAGGTCCTCTTCCGCCATCGCATCCACCCGTTGCGTCCGGGCCGGACCATGAGGGTGGGGCAGTGGCAGGCGATCTGGAGCGACCTGCAGGCCCTCATGAGCGACGGGGTGCGCGACAACCGCATCGACACCGTCCGGCCTGAGCACACGCCGGAGGCCATGGGTCGTGAAGCACGTCGCGACGACCACGGGGGCGAGGTCTACGTCTATCGCCGCACCGCCCAGCCGTGCCTGGTCTGCGGCTCGGGGGTGCGCACCGACGTCCTGGTGGGCCGCAACATCTTCTGGTGTCCGCGTTGTCAACCACGGTTTCGCTCCCGCGCCGTACGATCCTGATGGCAACCGTGGGAGAACTGAGGGACATGACGCAACACCGGGGAGGTCGAGCGGCGGCATCGCCGTCCCTCGACCAGCGAGTCGAGTCTGCGCTGCACGGCATCGTGCCGCGTGAGTCCCGACCGCTCGCAGGACTGATCGTCCTGCTGCTCATCGCCGGCGCGTGCATCTATCTGTTGCCCGACTTCGCGCCCTTGACCTCGATCGTGGTGCCGCTCGTCCTGGCCAACCTCGTGCTGGGGCCGCGACAGCTGCCGTGGTTCGTGGTGATGTCGCTGCTGATGCTGGCCGTGCTCGTGCCGCAGCAGCCCGAGGTCACTCCGCGCACAGCTGTCACGGTCGTGATCCTCTTCGCGCTCGGCTTCATCATCCTGCTCTCCAGCTTCCGTCGCTCCAGGCTCGGTGTCGCGGGGCTCCAGGGAGAGTCGATGCTGGTCGACCTGCGCGATCGCATCCTGCGACAGGGAGGCATCCCCGAGCTGCCCGAGGGCTGGTACGTCGGCAGCGAGCTGCGCTCAGCCGGGGGGACGCCCTTCGCTGGTGACTTCGTCGTCGCGGCTCGGCAGGGTGACCGGCTCGACGTGGTCGTGGTGGACGTGTCCGGCAAGGGCGAGGGAGCAGGGACCAGGGCCCTCCTCCTGTCCGGGGCGTTCGGTGGCCTGCTGGGTGCCCTGCCACCTGAGGAGTTCCTCGGGTCTGCCAACGACTTCTTGATGCGACAGGACTGGGACGAGGGGTTCGCCACTGCCGTGCACCTCTCGCTGGACCTCCTGACCGGTGACTACGCGATCCGCTCCGCAGGACACCCTCCGGCGGCCCTGCGGGCTGCTGGTTCGGGCAAGTGGTCGGCCCTGACCGCCGAGGGTCCGGTCCTGGGGCTCATCGACGACGTGACCTACGAGCCCGCCACGGGCACGATGCGGTCGGGCGACGCCCTGCTGCTCTACACCGACGGCATGGTCGAGACGCCCCACCGCGACATCATGCTGGGCGTCGACAAGATGCTCGGACAGGCCGAGCGGGTGCTCCGCGGCGACTTCGAGGGTGGTGCCGCCCGGATCATCGAGCGCATCGGTTCTCGCAACGACGACCGCGCGCTGCTGCTCGTGCACCGGCGCTGAGCCCCGAGACGAACCGGCTCGGTTGTGGTCGATCGCGCCGCGTGTGGCACCATGACAGCGCGCATTTCAGTGGTCTCGAGCCTGTCGGTGAGACCGAGGCGCGCAACGCGGATGTAGCTCAATGGTAGAGCCTCAGTCTTCCAAACTGATTACGCGGGTTCGATTCCCGTCATCCGCTCCAAGGGAGTCAGAACCGCTCTGGACCAGAGCGATTTCGGCCCGCTTGGCGGGGCGTAGCGTAGTGGCTAGCGCGCCTGCTTTGGGAGCAGGAGACCGCAGGTTCGAGTCCTGTCGCCCCGACACAGCAAGCAAGTCCGAGAAGACAACGAAGGAGACCACCTGTGAAGAGCGCCGTCGAGAACTTGAGCCCGACCAGGGCCAAGCTGACCATCGAGGTGCCCTTCGAGGAGCTCAAGCCGAGCCTCGACAAGGCGTACAAGAAGATCGCCCAGCAGATCAACGTCCCCGGCTTCCGTCGGGGCAAGGTCCCGCCGGCGGTCATCGACCGCCAGGTCGGCCGCGGCGTCGTCCTCGACGAGGCGGTCAACGAGGTCGTGCCCCAGAAGTACATCGAGGCGATGCAGGAGAACTCGCTCGAGCCGCTCGCGCAGCCCGAGATCGAGGTCACCAAGTTCGAGGACAACGAGACCCTCGAGTTCACCGCCGAGGTCGACGTCAAGCCCGACTTCGAGCTGCCCTCCTATGACGGCATCGAGGCAAGCGTCGACGACATCGAGCTCACCGACGCCGAGGTCGAGGAGCAGGTCCAGGCCCTCCGTGAGCGCTTCGGCACCCTCGTCGACGTCGAGCGCGCGGCCGCCGAGGGCGACTTCGTGACCATCGACCTGACGGCCGCCCAGCAGGGCGAGGCCGTGGAGGGTGGCGAGGTCAGCGGCATGTCCTACAAGGTCGGCCGCGGCGGGATGCTCGAGGGCCTCGACGAGGCCCTGGCGGGCATGTCGGCCGGCGACGAGAAGACCTTCTCCTCCGAGCTCGTGGGCGGCGACCTCGTCGGCGAGGCCGTCGACGTGACCGTCAAGGTGACCGCAGTCCAGGAGCAGCAGCTCCCCGAGCTCGACGACGAGTTCGCGCAGCTCGCCTCCGAGTTCGACACCGTCGAGGAGCTCACCGCCGACGTCCGTGAGCGTCTTGGCCGGGGCAAGCGCCTCGAGCAGGCCGCTGCGGCTCGCGACGCCGTGCTCGAGTCGCTGCTGGAGAAGGTGGCCATCCCGCTGCCCGAGACGATGGTCACCGATGAGCTCAACGCCCGTCGCGAGAACGTCGAGCAGCAGCTGGTCTACGCCGGCATGTCGATGGAGAAGTACCTCGAGGACGAGGGCCAGACCCAGGAGGAGTTCGAGGCCGACCTCGAGCGTCGGGTCCGCGACGCCGTCGCCGCCCAGTTCATCCTCGACGCCGTGGCCAAGGCCGAGGAGATCGGCGTCGACCAGCAGGACCTCTCCAGCCACCTCGTGCGGCGTGCCCAGCAGTCCGGTCAGGACCCGCAGGAGTTCGCCAACCACATGTTCGAGCACAACCACATCCCGGACATGGTGCAGGAGATCCTGCGAGGCAAGGCACTCGCGACCATCGTCGAGTCGGCGGTCGTCAAGGACGCCTCCGGCAACCCGGTCGAGCTGAAGAACCTGCGTCCCGACGGCACCGTGGGCGAACCAGTGGCCGACACCGACACCGACACCGACGCCGACACCTCCGCCGAGACGGACGAGCCCGACAAGGCCTGACCCAGGATCCATCGGCGCGCCGCAGCCGTTGAGTGGACGAGTGTCCACTCAACGGCTGTAGCTTTTCTCCATGTCGACGCGCACCGAACCCGGCCTGCTCGATGCGCTGGCCCTGCTGGCGCAAGCCACCGACGAGGTTCTCGTCGACACCGCGCGCGACACGCACCTGGCCGTCGTCGACCGGATCCACCGCCTCCTCGACCGCCAGCTCGGCTCTACTAGTGTCGTCACCGGTCGCAGCCACCGCCTGATCGCGGGCTCGGTCTATGCGGGGGTCGGGGTGTCGCTCAGCGCAGTCACGGCCGGTCTCGACCTGGCAGCGCGCAGCGGCGCCGGCCCCCTCCTGGAGACCAGTCCTCGCAGCGAGTTCGTCCGCTCGGCCGTCAACGGCCTGATCGGGGACCGCATCGAGCGGGAGCGTCCTCGGCTGGCCATCACGATGGCGCCGCGGGCTGCAGGAAGGGACGTGCCGCTGACCAGCGAGGGGTTGGCATCGACGTACGCCGACGCGAGCGGGCGGGTCGTGGTGTTCCTCCACGGGTTGTGTGAGAACGAGAACTACTGGCGCCGTGGCGCGTCGCGTCGCGGCACGACGTATGCCACCGAGCTCGCCGCCCGGGGATGGACTCCCGTCATGCTGCGTGCGAACACCGGTCTGGCAGTGCGGAGCAACGGCGTGACCCTGGCCGCCCTGCTCGAGAAGCTGGTCGAGCAGTGGCCGACCGACGTGACCCGGCTCGCGCTGGTGGGGCACTCCATGGGGGACTCATCATCCGGGCCGCGACGGCGGTGCAGGGGGAGTGGGCCTGGCGCGACCGGGTCAGTGACGTCGTCACGCTCGGCACGCCCCACCTGGGGGCTCCGCTCGCCGGCGGCATCAAGCGCAGCAGCAGCCGGCTCGGTCGGATCCCGGAGGTGGCGGGTCTCGGCCGGGTCCTGGACCAGCGGGCCGCGGGAGTCGACGACCTGATCGAGGGCCTCGACGAGGACTTCGCCCCGCTGCCCCACGCCCGCTACCGACTCGTCTCCGCGACCCTCACAGCCTCCCCGCGCCACCCCGTGGGCGCCTATCTCGGAGATCTCCTGGTCCGCCAGCCCTCGGCCTACGGCCGCGACGACCGTGGTCGCGATCTCTTCCCCGCCGGCGAGGTGCTGCACCTGCGCGGACACCACTTCGACCTGCTCAACGACGCAACAGTCGCATCGGCCCTGACCCGCTGGCTGGGCTGACCCGCCCAGTGGCTGGCCCCCGGCCACCCACCCCGGGCGGTGCTGTGCGCTGTGGGCGAACAGGGGTGAGTATCGCGTGGAAGTGTCGGTGCTTCGGGCTAGTGTCGCTGACGTGAACCAGAACTCCAGCCCAGCTCTCTCGCCCGAGATGAACGGCGGCGGGTCGATGTACGGCCTCGACGACCACATCTACCAGCGGCTCCTGCGCGAGCGGATCGTCTTCCTCGGATCCGAGGTGCGCGACCAGAACGCCAACGCGATCTGCGCCCAGCTGCTGCTGCTCTCGGCCGAGGACCCAAAGGCCGACATCTTCCTGCACATCAACTCGCCGGGTGGCTCCGTCGACGCCGGGATGGCGATCTACGACACCATGAACTACATCCCCAACGACGTCGCGACCGTCGGCATGGGACTCGCCGCCTCGATGGGCCAGTTCCTGCTGTGTGCGGGCACCAAGGGCAAGCGCTACGCCCTGCCGCACGCGCGGATCATGATGCACCAGCCCTCCTCCGGGATGGGCGGCTCGGCCTCCGACATCAAGATCCAGGCGCAGCAGTCGCTCCACATCAAGAAGGTGCTGCTCGACCTGATCGCCCAGCACACCGGCCAGAGTGTCGAGCAGGTCGTCGCCGACGCCGACCGCGACCGCTGGTTCACCGCTGAGCAGGCGGTGGAATACGGCCTGGTCGACAAGGTCGTCACCAACGCCCGCGAGGCCGCCGACGAAGGCCGCCCGGCGCGGCAGAAGGACTGATCGCGATGAATTACTACATTCCCCAGTGGGAAGAGCGCACCGCCTACGGCTTCCGCCGGATCGATCCCTACACCAAGCTCTTCGAAGAGCGGATCATCTTCCTCGGCACGCCGATCAGCGACGACATCGCCAACGCGGTGATGGCCCAGCTGCTGTCCCTGGAGTCGATGAATCCCGACCAGGACATCAGCATCTACATCAACTCCCCGGGTGGCTCCTTCACCGCCCTGACCGCGATCTACGACACGATGCGCTTCATCAAGCCCGCCGTCCAGACCGTGTGCCTGGGCCAGGCTGCGTCGGCCGCCGCGATCCTGCTCGCGGCCGGTGCTCCCGGCAAGCGTCTGGCGCTGCCCAACAGCCGGATCCTCATCCACCAGCCCTACACCGAGGGCACGTTCGGCCAGACCTCCGACATCGAGATCCAGGCCAACGAGATCCTGCGGATGCGTGAGCTGCTCGAGCGGATGATCTCCGAGCACAGCGGCAAGGACGTCGAGCAGGTGAGCCGTGACATCGAGCGCGACAAGATCCTCACCGCGGAGCAGGCCGTCGAATACGGCCTGATCGACGCAGTGCTGGAGTCCCGCAAGAGCATTCCGGCGCTCGCCTGAGCCTGGCGACCCAATGATCATGTGGCGGCACCTCGTGTCCGGACCCGACCGGGGCCCGGCACGGGGTACCGTCAAGGAGCTCGAGAAGCCGGGATCCCGACCTGGCAGGACCGGAGGACACACCCGTGGCTCGAATCGGTGACGGTGGCGACCTGCTGAAGTGCAACTTCTGCGGCAAGAGCCAGAAGCAGGTCAAGAAGCTCATTGCTGGCCCGAACGTCTACATCTGTGACGAGTGCATCGAGCTGTGCAACGAGATCATCGAGGAGGAGCTCTCCGAGGGGGGCGAGGTCAGTCTCGACGAGCTGCCGAAGCCGCGCGAGATCTTCGAGTTCCTCAACTCCTACGTCATCGGGCAGGAGCACGCCAAGAAGTCGCTCGCGGTGGCTGTCTACAACCACTACAAGCGGGTGCAGTCCGGCTTGGCGCCGCTCAACGGCAAGCACAGCAAGGAAGAGTCCGTCGAGGTCGCCAAGTCCAACATCTTGGTGATCGGCCCCACGGGCTGCGGCAAGACCTACCTCGCGCAGACCCTCGCACGGATGCTCAACGTCCCGTTCGCCATCGCCGACGCCACTGCTCTCACCGAGGCCGGCTATGTCGGCGAGGACGTCGAGAACATCCTGCTCAAGCTGATCCAGGCCGCCGACTACGACGTCAAGAAGGCCGAGACAGGCATCATCTACATCGACGAGATCGACAAGGTGGCTCGCAAGTCCGAGAACCCCTCGATCACGCGTGACGTCTCGGGCGAGGGTGTCCAGCAGGCGCTGCTGAAGATGCTGGAGGGCACGACGGCCTCGGTCCCGCCCCAGGGTGGGCGCAAGCACCCCCACCAGGAATTCATCCAGATCGACACCACCAACATCCTGTTCATCGTCGGCGGCGCCTTCGCCGGGCTCGAGGACATCGTGGAGCAGCGGGTCGGCAAGAAGACGCTGGGCTTCACCGCCGAGGTGCGCGGCGAGGCAGAACGTGACGCCGACGACCTGATGGCCCTCGTGCGGCCCGAGGACCTGACGAAGTTCGGGCTGATCCCCGAGTTCATCGGTCGACTCCCGTTGATCGCCAGCGTGACCAAGCTCGACATCGAGGCACTCGTGCAGATCCTCACCGAGCCGCGCAACGCGTTGGTCAAGCAATATCAGAAGCTCTTCGAGCTCGACGGTGTGGAGCTGGAGTTCACCGACGAGGCCATCATCTCGATCGCGGAGAAGGCGCTCGATCGGGGCACGGGTGCCCGCGGGCTGCGGGCGATCATCGAGGAGGTCCTCCTCCACGTGATGTACGACGTGCCGTCGCGAGACGACATCGCCAAGGTGATCGTCACCCGCGAGGTGGTCGAGGACGACATGGCCCCGACCCTCGTGGCGCGAGAGTCGGACTCGAAGAAGAAGAAGTCCGCCTAGCTCGATTGCTCGTCCCTGCCTCCTAGGGGTGAACGCGGCCGCTCTCGTGGACTGTTCTTGGTGCGATCGGGCACTGTGCAAGCGAGAATGGCGCTAGTCACCGGTGCCACGAGGGAGGGGTGCGCGTGAAGACGGAGCACGAGCGACCCACAGTCGCCTTCGTCCTCGTGTCGGTCCTGTGCGCCCTCATGCTCGCCCAGGGCATCCGGAGCGACGTCGTGGCGGAGCGCCTGGGACTGCGCGACGGCGAGACGACCGCTCAGCCCTCCGAGACCGAGGTGCCCGGCCAACCGGCACCCGGGCCGTCCACCGGCCCCGCGCCGGCCGGCCCGCCCGCGGCTGAACCGTCCGCAGCCGACCCCAGCCCGGCGCCGTCGGTCGAAGTCCTGGGTGCGCAGGCCACGGCTGGCAGTGAGCCGGAGCCTGAGCCGGTCGCGCCTGATCCGGCGCCGTACTCATACACGCAGCTGCGGGGCTCAGGGCTGTCACTGGCCGACCTGCTCGCCCAATGACGTGTGTGACCAAGGCAGTTCGACTGCCCCAACAGGGTGGTGCGGCATAGTCCGTTCGGGCCATCTTTGGGCCGGGGCCTTCGGTGCAGGCCGGTCTGCGGCGAGACTGGAAACCAGTCCTGTCCACACAGGAGGGAACTCGGGGTGAACCCAGAGCACAAGCGGCCGTTGGTCGCGTTCGTGATGGTGTCGTTCCTGTGCGCCCTGACCCTGGGACAGGGGGTGCGCGACACCGCCAAGGACGCAGTGCTGGACGTGCGCCGCAGCGTCGTCGCCAGCCAGCAACCCGCCATCATCACCCCCGCCCCCCAGCCGCCGGCGTCGCCGGTGACCGAGGAGGCCTTCGTGCCGGCGCCATCGTTCGCGGCGACCCTTCGGTCCTTGGCTTCTGACTCCTCGACCTCGCAGCCGAGCCCCTCCGGCAACACGTCGTCAGCAACGCCGACGGCCAGCCCGGTCAGCCCGGTCAGTGCGACACCGACGGCCGCCCCGACTGCAACTCCGTCCGCAGCTGCAGGCGGCAATCCGCAGCCTACGAACGCCGCTGACCCAACCGATCCCACTGACGCGCCTGTCGCCAGTCCGGCCCCGGTGCCGGTCGTTGCTGGTGCGCCTGTCGACGGCGGCGAGGAGCCGACGGTGCAGGTCGCTCGCAAGACAGCGCGAGAGTCGGACAAGGCCGCCAAGCAGGCCGAGCGTGACGGCGACCGGGCTGGCAAGGGCCAACGCCAGGAAAGCGCTCTGGCGCCCCAGATCGAGTTGTCCGAAGGGTCAAGCCTGCAACAGGCCGACGCGGACAAGGCCCCCAAGGCCCCAAGGCGGACAAGGGCCCCAAGGCGGACAAGGGCCCCAAGTCCACCAAGGCGGACAAGGGCCCCAAGGCGGACAAGGGCCCCAAGTCCACCAAGGCGGACAAGCGCGGCAAGAGCGACAAGTCGACCAAGACGACGGAGGCAGCGGCGCCGGAGAGCGCCGTCACGGGGCCGGGCAAGTCGAACGGCGCCGGCAAGGGCCGCTGAGACCCCCTAGGCAGGCGGGTCGGCCACCTCGGCAAGCTCGGCATCCACCGAGATCTCCTGGGTCGAGTCGTCGACGGTGAAGACCAGGTCGCCGGTGATCTTGCCGGCCCGGCGCAGGTCGTCAGCCGCCGACTCGACACCCGCGACCAGCGCGGACGGCCCGGAGATCTCCACCCGGGAGAGCTCGGCCTTCATCGACACCTTTGCCTTCGACTTCGCGCCGCGGACCCCGATCAACGCCGCAGCCACCGCCGAGACGGCGGTCGGATCAGCGGCCGCGGCCGCACCGAGGTCGGTGGGAACCGGCCAGGTGGAGCGGTGGATGGACCCTGTCTGCCACCACGACCACACCTCCTCGGTGACGTAGGGCAGGAACGGCGCCAGCAGGCGCAGCTGGACGTGGAGGGCGATCGCCAGCGCGGCTCGTGCGGAGTCGGTGGCAGCCCCGCCGTCCTCGTCGTAGGCGCGCTCCTTGACCAGCTCGAGGTAGTCGTCGCAGAACTCCCAGAAGAACTTCTCGGTGACCTCGAGGGCGGTCGTGTAGTCGTAGGCCTCGAACGCCTCGGTGGCGCGGCGCACGACCACCTCGAGCCGCCCGAGCAGGGCGCAGTCGATGGGTGCGCTGACCGCGAAGTGGTCGAGGGCTGAGGCGCCGACGTTGCCGAGCACGAACTTCGAGGCGTTGAGGACCTTCATAGCCAGTCGGCGGCCGACCTTCATCTGCGACTCGTCGAAGGGGGAGTCGAGTCCCGGTCGTCCGAGCGCGGTGCGCCAGCGGACGGCGTCGGCGCCGTACTTGTCCATGATCTCGGTCGGGACGACGACGTTGCCCCTGGACTTCGACATCTTCTTGCGGTCGGGGTCGACGATGAAGCCCGAGATCATCGCGTGCGTCCACGGCGCCGTGTGGTGCTCGAAGTGTGCCCGGACCACCCGGCTGAACAACCAGGTGCGGATGATGTCGTGGGCGTGGGTGCAGAGGTCGTAGGGGAAGACCCGGTCGAAGAGGTCCTCGTCGGTGAGCCACCCTCCGGCGATCTGCGGGGTCAGCGACGACGTGGCCCAGGTGTCCATCACGTCCGGGTCGCCCATGAAGCCGCCCGGCTGGTCGCGCTGCGACTCGTCGTAGCCCTCGGGGGCCTGCGTGGACGGGTCGACCGGCAGGGCGTCCTCACGCGGCAGGAGCGGGTGGTCGTAGTCGGGGTCGCCGGCGTCGTCGAGGGGATACCAGACGGGGAACGGGATGCCGAAGAAGCGCTGGCGCGAGATCAGCCAGTCACCGTTGAGCCCGCCCACCCAGTTGTCGTAGCGGTGCTTCATGTGGGTGGGGATCCAGGTGACCTCGTCGGCACGCTCGAGCATCTCGCCGCGCACCTCCGCGTCCCGGCCGCCGTTGCGGACATACCACTGGCGGGTGGCCACGATCTCGAGCGGCTTGTCGCCCTTCTCATAGAAGTTGGCCATGCGTTGGGTCGCCTTCGGCTCGCCGTCCAGGTCGCCCGACTCGCGCAGGGCGGCCACGACGGCCTCGCGGGCGCTGAACGCGGTCTTGCCCTTCAGCTCCTCGTACGCCGATGCGGCACCCGGCTCGGAGAGCCACTCGGGCGTCTCGCGAGACATTCGGCCGTCCCGGCCGATCAGCGTGCGGACGGGGAGATTGAGCTCGCGCCACCACATGACGTCGGTGAGGTCGCCGAAGGTGCAGCACATCGCGATGCCGGCGCCCTTGTCGGGCTCGGCGGCGGGGTGCGCCACCACCGGGATCTCGACCCCGAAGACGGGCGACGTGACCGTGGTGCCGAAGAGCGACTGGTAGCGCTCGTCATCGGGGTGGGCGATCAGTGCGACCACGCTCGGGATCAGCTCGGGCCGGGTGGTCTCGATGTGGACCGGAGATCCGTCGGGACGGTGGAACGCCACCCGGTGGTAGTGGCCCGGATAGTCGCGGGCCTCGAGCTCGGCCTGGGCGACAGCGGTCTGGAAGGTGACGTCCCACAGGGTGGGTGCCTCGGAGAGGTAGGCCTCACCGCGGGCGAAGTTGCGCAGGAACGCGGTCTGGCTGACGAGTCGGGCCTTGGGACCGATCGTCGTGTAGTTCTCGTTCCAGTCGACCGACAGCCCCAAGGTGCGCCACAGCGCCTCGAAGACCTTCTCGTCCTCCTCGACAAGCTGCTCGCACAGCTCGATGAAGTTGGGCCGGCTGATCGGAACCTGCTTCTTGGGGTCCGGCTTCTCCGGTGGGGTGAAGTCGGCGGCGTAGGGCAGGGAAGGGTCGCAGCGCACGCCGAAGTAGTTCTGGACGCGCCGCTCGGTCGGCAGCCCGTTGTCGTCCCAGCCCATCGGGTAGAAGACGCTCTTGCCGGTCATGCGGTGGTAGCGCGCGATCAGGTCGGTGTGGGTGTAGGAGAAGACGTGCCCCACGTGCAGGCTGCCGCTGACGGTCGGCGGCGGCGTGTCGATGGAGTAGACGTCGGCGCGCGCGGCCGTGCGGTCGAAGCGATAGGTCTGGTCGGACCTCCACTGCTCCGACCACTTGGCCTCCAGTCCCTCCAGGGCGGCCCGGTCCGGTACGACGACGTCGCGGCGTGTGGACGTCGTGGACTCGGGCTCGGAGCTGGGGGAGGTCATGCCGCGCAGTCTATGAGCGCGGCTCGGGCGCGAGAAAACGCGTTCCAGCTTCGACGACCGGTGATTAGCGTCAGACCATGCGCCTCGACTTCTTCACGGACCCCGGCGGCTTCCTGGAGCTCGCTGCCCGTCACCTCGCCCGGGAGCCGGTCGTGTCGACCGTCGTGTCGTCGGTGGCGGAGCGCGCGCTGGCCGACCTGTCCGAGGGTGTCACCCCGGATCCCCGGGACTGGTATGTCGTGGCGCGAGAGGGTGCAGCGCTGCGCGGGGTGGCCATGCGCACTGCCCCGTTCGGTGCACGGCCCCTGTTCTTGTTGCCCATGCCCGACGAGGCCGCCCTCCTGCTGGCGCGGACGCTGCACGAGCGCGGTGAGACTGTCGGGGCGGCCAACGGGGCCCTGCCAGCAGTGCGGACCTTCGCCGACGAGACGGCGCGACTGGTGGGTGCCTCGGTCGCAGTGGCGCAGCACACCCGACTCTTCGAGCTCGACAACCTGGTCGAACCGGCTGCCGTGCCCGGACGGCTGCGGGTCGCCGACGAGCACGACGTGGACCTGGCGCTGGCGTGGTTCGCCGCCTTCTCGCACGACGCCGACGAGCAGAGCGCTCGTGAGCCGGGCAGCAGCTTCCACGAGCTTCCCGACGAGGCAGACATGCGCCGCCGCATCGGCCGTCGCGGGATCTGGTTGTGGGAGGACGAGGAAGGACAGGCCGTGCACCTCACCGGAGCCAGCGCCCCGGCCTTCGGAGTCGTCAGGGTCGGGCCGGTCTACACGCCCAGGACGCAACGCGGTCGCGGATATGCCAGCGCGACCGTCGCTGCAGTGTCGCGGCAGATCGTGGACGAAGGCGCGCGAGCGTGCTTGTTCACCGACCAGGCCAACCCCACCTCGAACCGGATCTATGAGGCATTGGGCTATCGCCCGGTCGTCGACATGGTCAACCTGCTCGTCGAGTGAGCGGCACGCCACGCCCTAGACTCAGGCGTGACATGAGCCAGCCTTCCACGCCCCGCCTCGCCCAGACCTGTGCCGAGGTCGAGGACGCCCTGCTGTCCCGCTGGCCCGAGAGCCGGCTCGAGCCGAGCCTCGACCGGATCCGCGCCTTCACCGAGCTGCTCGGCGAGCCGCAGGCGTCCCTGCGGGTCATCCACCTGACCGGCACCAACGGCAAGACGTCCACCAGCAGGATGATCGACACGCTGCTCCGTGCTCTGGACCTGCGGACCGGTCGTTTCACCAGCCCACACCTGGAGCGGATGAGCGAACGGATCAGCATCGACGGGGAGCAGCTCACCGACGACGAGTTCGTCCGCGCGTTCAACGACGTCGCTGCCTACACCCACCTTGTCGACGCTGAGCAGGAGCACCCGCTCTCGTTCTTCGAGACCATGGTCGGGATGGCGTTCGCGGCCTTCGCCGACGCGCCCGTCGACGTGGCCGTGCTCGAGGTCGGGATGGGGGGCAGCTGGGACGCCACCAACGTCGCTGACGCCGACGTCGCGGTCGTGCTGCCGATCGCGGTCGACCACGCCAAGTACCTCGGCGAGTCACTCGCGGCGATCGCGCAGGAGAAGGCCGGGATCATCAAGCCGGGCTGCACCGCCGTCCTGGCGGAGCAGTCAGCCGAGGTGGCCGCGGTGCTCCTGGAGAGGGCCGCCGAGGTCGGGGCGACCGTCGTGCGTGAGGGGATGGAGTTCGGCGTCATCTCTCGTGTCCCCGCGATCGGCGGCCAGCTGCTGAGCCTGCAGGGCCTTCGAGGCCGCTATGACGACGTCTTCCTGCCCCTCCACGGGGCACACCAGGCCAACAACGCCGCCGTCGCGCTGGCTGCGGTGGAGGCCTTCGCGGGCCAGGCGCCGCTCGACGCCGACCTCGTCCGGGCCGCCTTCGCCGACGTCACCTCTCCCGGGCGACTCGAAGTGGTCCGGCGCAGTCCGACCGTGGTCCTCGACGCGGCCCACAACCCGCACGGCGCAGAGGCGACCGGGGCTGCGCTGGAGGACTCCTTCAACTTCTCCCCGCTCATCGGCGTGATGGGCGTGATGAGTGACAAGGACGCCGCGGGGCTCCTCGCGGCCTTCGAGCCGCACTTCAGCCACCTCATCTGCACGCAGAACTCCACCCCCCGGTCGATGACCGCCGCCGAGCTGGGCAGGGCGGCGGTCGACATCTATGGCGAGGACCGGGTGACGGTCGTCCCCGACCTTGCTGACGCCATCGACCGTGCGGCAGCCCTGGCCGAGGCCGGCGAGGCGTTCGGTGCCGCACTCGGGTCCGGGGCCGTGCTGGTCACCGGCTCGGTCGTCACCGTCGGGGAGGCCCGCACGATGCTGAAGCGGGGTCGCAGGCAGTGAACAGCGACGCGCAGGTCCAGCACCCCCACAACACCGAGCGGTCGCCTCGTCGAGGGATGTGCGCAGCCGTCCTGAGCCTCGAGGCGATCACCATCGCGCTCACGACTCCGGTGATGATCCGGATCGCCGACGTCCCCGTCTCCACGGCGCTCGGCGTCGGGCTGGGGCTGGCCCTGGCGTGCCTGCTCCTCGCCGGCATGCTGCGAGCCCCTTGGGCCTATGCGGTCGGCTATCTCATCCAGGTCGCCGCGATCGGCCTGGGCTTCGTCATCGCCATGATGTTCGTGCTCGGCGGCATCTTCGCGCTGCTGTGGGGCATGGCGGACTTCCTCGGTCGCAAGATCGAGCGCGAGAAGGCGGCCGCGTGGGCGGCCTATCGCGCCGAACAGCCCTGAAGCTGCTCGGCCGGTGGCGCGGGAGCGGCACTACCATTCGGGTGGGGGACCCTAGGGGGGCGGTGTGCGCTGCAATGTCCGCGCCACCGGGGTCCGGGGTAGCGCCACAAATGTGGCCTGAATCCCAATGAACCACGTCTCGCGGAGTTTGGCAAGGCTCCTGTCGACCGACCCTGCCTGGGAGGTCGCTAGGCTCGCGCCATGACCGAGCGCTCCCTTGTCCTTGTCAAGCCCGACGGCGTACGCCGAGGCCTCACCGGCGAGGTGATTCGTCGCGTGGAGGCGAAGGGATACCGTCTCGTCGCACTCGAGCTGCGGACCGCGACCCGCGAGCTGCTGGCCGAGCACTACGCCGAGCACGAGGGCAAGCCCTTCTACGAGCCGCTGGTGGAGTTCATGCTCTCCGGTCCGGTGGCTGCGATGGTGCTCGAGGGCGAGCGCTGCATCGAAGGCTTCCGTTCGTTGGCGGGGGCCACCGACCCCACCGTCGCCGCACCCGGCACCATCCGGGGCGACCTGGGCCGCGACTGGGGCGAGAAGGTCCAGCAGAACATCGTGCACGGATCGGACGCCCCCGAGTCCGCGGAGCGCGAGATCGCGATCTGGTTCACAGACCTCGCCTGAGCACCGTCAGGCCCTGCGGCCACCTCCGAGGAGGCCGCCGAGCAGGTCGCCCAGCACGCCGCCCACACCGCTGCCACCGGAGCCCGTCGAGCCTTCAGTGCCCTGGGCCGCTCCGCCCAGGATGCTCGAGAGGATCGATCCCAGAGCGCCACCGTCAGCGGCGCCCCCCTTCTGGCCCAGCTGCTTGGCGAGGTAGGACAGCACGATCGGCGGCCGGGTCGACGTCGGCGATCTCCACCGGTGGCGTGGCGACAGCCGGGTCGTGCTGGCCGACCGCCCCGGAGAGGGATGCCTCGCCGGCCGGGTCCTGGGCGTTGGCCTCCACCTAGCCCGAGCTGGGCCGCTGCGGCAGGGCGTGTCCTGCCGGGAACGGGGTCGGACCCTACCTACGCTGAGGTCGGGTCGACGGCCACCATCCTGCGCCGGCCCGCCTTCCTTCGTACACACGCAACTCTTTGCGAGGCAGCGCGCATGGCTTCTAGCTTCATCGGCCGCGACATGGCCGTGGACCTCGGCACCGCCAACACGCTGGTCTATGTCCGGGGCAAGGGCGTCGTGCTCGACGAGCCGTCGGTCGTGGCGATGAACACCAACACCGGCGAGGTGCTGGCCGTCGGTCACGAGGCCAAGCGGATGATCGGCCGGACCCCCGACAGCATCACCGCCATCCGACCGCTCAAGGACGGCGTGATCGCCGACTTCGAGGCCACCGAGCAGATGCTGCGCTACTTCATCCAACAGGTGCACCGCCGCCGCTACTTCGCCAAGCCCCGCATGGTCATCTGCGTTCCCAGCGGCATCACCGCCGTGGAGCAGCGCGCGGTCAAGGAGGCCGGCTACCAGGCCGGTGCCCGGAAGGTCTACATCGTCGAGGAGCCGATGGCGGCCGCGATCGGAGCCGGGCTGCCGGTGCACGAGGCGACCGGCAACATGATCGTCGACGTCGGCGGCGGCACGACCGAGGTCGCGGTGATCAGCCTCGGGGGGATCGTCACCAGCATCAGCGTGCGCACGGCAGGCGACGACCTCGACCAGGCGATCATCGCGTGGATGAAGAAGGAATACTCCCTGATGCTGGGGGAGCGGACCGCCGAGGAGGTGAAGCTGACCATCGGGTCGGCCTTCCCGCTGCCGAGCGAGCCCGAGGCAGAGATCCGCGGTCGGGACATGGTCTCGGGCCTGCCGCGCACCGTCGTCGTCTCCAGCTCCGAGGTCCGGCAGGCGCTCGAGGAGCCGCTGCACAACATCATCGACGCGGTCCGCACGACGCTCGACCAGACGCCTCCCGAGCTGGCCGGCGACATCATGGACCGCGGGATCGTCCTCACCGGGGGAGGTGGACTGCTCCGCGGTCTCGACGAACGCCTCCGGCACGAGACCGGGATGCCCGTCCACGTCGCCGAGCACCCGCTCTCCAGCGTCGCCTTCGGCGCCGGGAAGTGTGTCGAGGAGTTCGAGGCCCTGCAGCAGGTCCTCGTCTCGGAGCGACGGCGCTTCTGATGGCCGGTCTGGGGGGAGGCGGTTCGCTGTTCGGCAGGGAGCGCCGCTGGCGCGGGATGGACCGGCTCGACGCCCGGAGCCGTCCGCCCCGCTCGCTGCTCGTCGCCCTGGTGCTGGCCAGCGTCACCCTGATCACCCTCGACGTCAGCGGCGGGAGCAGCTCTCCGGTCGACCCGGCCCGCCGCGCCCTGGGGGAGGTGTTCGGGCCCGTGGAGGCTGCCACGGCGACCGCCGTCCGGCCCTTCACCGCCGTACCCTCCTGGTTCCGCGACCAGGGCTCGCTCAGCCAGGAGATCCGTGACCTCTCCGCGGAGAACTCCGAGCTGCGGGCCCAGGCCGCGACGGTCGACCTCGACCGCAACCGCCTCGAGGAGTACGACGGGCTCACCAAGGCTGCCGAGAACCTCGGGCGAGCGCTCGTCCCGGCCCGGGTGGTGGCCTACGGCCCCTCCCAGGCGTTCAGCAACACCGTCACCATCGACGCAGGCTCGAGCGCGGGCATCGGCCCCGACATGACCGTGATCAACAACGACGGCCTGGTCGGGCGGGTGCTGCGCGTCACCCGCACCACCGCGACCGTGCTGCTGATCATCGACACCGAGTCCATCGTCGGTGGTCGAGCCGGGTCGAGCATGGAGATCGGCTTCGTGCACGGCACCGGCTCCCTCGGCGACGACGAGCTCGACCTGCGCCTGGTCGACGACGCGGTCGTCCCGGCCAAGCACGAGACGGTCGTGACGTGGGGCAGCGCCGATGGTCCCTACCAGGAGGGTGTGCCCGTGGGTCGGGTCACCGACGTCTTCACCAGCCTGCGGGAGAGCTCGCAGCGTGCGGTGGTCGAGCCGTTCGTCAACTTCTCTGCCCTCGACGTGGTCGGGGTCATGGTGCCGACCGGCACGACCAGTGACCGGGCCGTGATCGAGGCCGACGGAGCGCTGCGATGACCCGGACCCAGGGATTCCTCGCGATGCTGGCCCTCGCGGTCGCTCTGGTGCTGCAGGTCTCGGTGTTCCCACACCTGGCCTGGCACGGCATCGTCCCCAACCTGTGCCTGCTCGTCGTGGTCGCGGCCGCGCTGACCATGGACGCCCCCTCGGCAATGGTCCTCGGCTTCGCCGCCGGAGTGGCGCTCGACCTCGTGCCACCCGCAGACCACGTGGCTGGACGCTGGGCCCTGGCACTGACCGTCGTCGCCTTCCTCGCCGCCCGGGTGCGCCAGGACGTCAAGCCGACCGCCACCGCGGTCATCGCCACGGTCGCCGCCGCATCGTTCGTCGGCACCTCGATCTTCGCCCTGACCGGACTGGTCCTCGGGGAGGGTGGTTCGGTCCCCGATCTCCTCCTGGTCATCGCCGTGGCGCTGGTCTGGGACGTCCTGCTGACCCCCCTCGTCCTGCCGCCGCTGATGAAGATGTTCGACCGGCTCGACCCGCGTGCGGTGACCGCCTGATGGCGGCCACGGGCTCCCAGCGCAGCCGGCTGCGCCTCGTCGTGGTGCAGGCCCTCGCCTTCTCGCTCTTCGTCACCCTCTTCGCCAGGCTCTACTACATCCAGGTCGTTGACGGTGAGGGCTACCAGGCGATGGCGGCCGACCAGTCGGTGCGCGACATCGTCGTCCAGCCCCAGCGGGGCCTGATCGTCGACGACCAGGGGCGACCCCTGGTGGCCAACCGGCCCGCCTGGGTGATCTCGATCGACCGCAACGTGCTCGACAAGCTCCGGGAGCGCCAGCGTGAGGAGCTCGTCCGTCGGGTGTCGGTCGTGGTCAACCAGACCCCCGAGGCCCTCGAGAAGCGCCTGGTGACCTGCGGGCACGAGGGCAGCCTTCGCGGCACCTGCTGGAACGGCTCGCCCTACCAGCCGGTCCCGGTCGCGCGTGACGTGCCCAAGGACGTGGCGCTGCGGGTGCTCGAGCAGCCCGAGGACTATCCGGGCGTGCTGGCCGAGCAGCAGGACGTCCGCGCCTATCCGCGGCCGTTCGGCGTCAACCTCGCCCACGTGCTCGGCTATCTCAGCCCCATCACCGAGGAGGAGTACGACGTCGCCAAGGCCGCCGACGACCGGTCGCTCAACGGCGCGTCCAGCGTGGGCCGGGCGGGGGTCGAGAAGCAGTACGACCAGTGGCTGCGCGGGCTGCCGGGATATCGCCGGGTCGCCGTCGACTCCATGGGTCGCGTGCGGGGCGACGACGGGACCGTCGAGGCCACCCCGGGTGACACGCTCGTGACCTCGATCGACGCGAAGGTCCAGAGCGTGGTGGAGAAGTCGCTGGCCGAGCGGATCGCCTTCCAGCGCACGCAGTTCGACGACGTGACCGGGCGCAACTATGCCGCCGACTCCGGCGCCGCCGTGGTGCTGGAGGCTCGCACCGGCCGTGTCGTGGCCATGGCCAGCCAACCGACGTACGACCCGGGCGTGTGGGTGGGGGGCATCAGCAGCACCCAGCTCGACCGTCTCTATTCGGAGAAGGCCGGCACACCGTTGCTGAGCCGCGCCATGCAGGGACAGTTCGCCCCCGGCTCGACGTGGAAGCCGTTCATGACCGCCGGCGCGCTGAAGAACGGCTATCGCACCGACACCAGCCTGCCGTGCTCCAGCGGGTTCCAGGTGGGCAACCGGGTGTTCAAGAACTACGAGTCGGGCGCCTACGGCAACATCGGCTTCGCCAAGGCGCTCGAGGTCTCCTGCAACACCTTCTTCTATCGCATCGGCCACGACTTCTGGCAGCGCTTCGGCTCCGACGTCGACGACGTCGACGCCAAGGACCCGCTGGTCGAGGAGGCGCAGACCTTCGGCTTCGGGTCCCGCACCGGGATCGACATCCCCGGCGAGGCGCCGGGGCGGATCGCCGACCGGCAGTGGAAGCGCGACTACTACGAGTCGATGAAGGACTACTACTGCGAGCTCGCCGACAAGCCGCAGACCAAGGACACCAGCGACTTCGTCTACAAGTTCGCGCGTGAGTTCTGCATCGAGGGCTACGCCTATCGCGCCGGGGACGCAGTCAACTTCGCCATCGGTCAGGGCGACACGATCGTCACCCCGCTCCAGCTGGCGCGCGCCTATGCCGCGTTGTCGAACGGCGGGACGCTGTGGCAGCCCACCGTCGCCAAGGCCGTGGTGAGCCCGTCGGGCGAGGTGCTGCGACGGATCGCTCCGACGAAGTCGGGCACGGTGGACGTGCCGAAGAAGTACCTCGACTACATCGACGGTGCCCTGGCGAACGTCAGCCGGGTCGGCACGATGGCGTGGAAGCTGGGGGGCTTCCCGCTGGACGAGGTGAAGGTCCGGGCCAAGACCGGTTCGGCCGAGGTCTACGGCAAGCAGTCGACCGGCTGGGTCGCCTCCTACACCGAGGACTACGTCGTGGTGATGATGATCAGCCAGGGCGGCACCGGCTCCGGCTCCACCGGGGACGCGATCCGCAAGATCTGGGAGACCCTCTACGGCGTCAAGGGCGAACGGGTGGTGCCGGCGGCGGCGGCGATCCCCGGTGTCGTCGCCCCCCGGACGCTGCCGACCTTCCTCGACGACGGCTCGATCCTGCCCCCGGCCGAGGCGAAGCGATGAGCGTGTCGAGGGCCCCGGCGGTCCCGGGGCGGGCGACGTTGAAGGCTCCCGGGCTCGACTGGTTGTTGATGGGCGCGGCCGCCGGGCTGATCGTCCTCGGCACCCTGCTCGTGTGGTCGGCGACCTCGACCCGCGACGACCTCACCGGCGGGGAGGCCACCGCCTACCTCACCAAGCAGCTGGTCAACGTGGCGATCGGACTGGTGCTGATGGTCACGGTGATGGCCACCGACCATCGGTGGGTGCGGATCGTCGCTCCGGTCTTCTACCTCGGCTCGATCGTGGGCCTGGGGCTGGTGCTGGTCGCAGGATCGACCATCAACGGATCTCGTTCGTGGCTCCAGGTCGCAGGCATGTCGATCCAGCCGTCGGAGTTCGCCAAGCTGTCGGTCGTCGTGGGCATGGCCCTGCTGGTGGCCGAGCGCACGGAAGGTCGCTGGCGCCGCGGCGTACGAACACCGGAGGTGTTGGGCATGCTCGCCCTCGCCGGCGTGCCCGCGGCCCTGATCATGCTCCAGCCCGACCTCGGGACGATGCTGGTGCTGTCGGCGACCGTCTTCGGGGTGCTGGCGGTCTCAGGTGCCGACCGGCGCTGGCTGGCGGGCCTCACGGTCACCGGCATCGCGGGAGCGGCCGCCGCCGTGAGCGCGGGTGTCCTGAAGGACTATCAGGTCGACCGCTTCCTCGCCTTCACCAATCCCGGTCTCGACCCACGCGGCGCCGGCTACAACACCGAGCAGGCGCGGATCGCGGTCGGCAACGGCGGGCTCTTCGGCCAGGGCCTCTTCGACGGTTCCCAGACGCGGTCGGGGTTCGTGCCCGAGCAACACACCGACTTCATCTTCACCGTCGCCGGTGAGGAGCTCGGACTGCTGGGCGCAGGGCTCGTGATCGCCCTGCTCGGGATCGTCATCTGGCGGGCCCTGGCCATCTCCGCCGACACCGACGACATCTTCGGCCGGGTGGCGGCGGGCGGGATCGCCTGCTGGTTCGGCTTCCAGGCCTTCCAGAACATCGGCATGTGCCTGGGCATCATGCCGGTGACCGGGGTGCCGCTGCCGTTCGTGTCGTACGGCGGGTCGTCGATGTTCGCCGGGATGCTCGCCCTCGGGCTGCTCCAGAACATCCACCTGCGATCGTCTGCGGCGCTGCCGACCAGGCTGCTGGCGGCGCCACGCGTGCTCACGCGCCGCTAGGCATCACAGCCAGGGGGTGGCCGGCCGGGCGCCTCAGTCGGCCGCAGGCAGGGTGAAGGTGATCGTCGCTCCGCCGTGCTCGTTGTTCCTGGCCGAGATCGTGCCTCCGTGCCGGGTGACGATGCTGTGGCACAGCGACAGGCCCAGGCCGGTGCCCTCGATGCGGGTGGAGCGCCCGGGTGCGCGGTGGAACTCCTCGAAGATGCGGTGCTCCTGGCCCGTCGGGATGCCCACCCCTCGGTCGGCGACCTCGACCCGCACCCAGCCGGCCTCGGTGTCGTCCGTGGAGGTGATCTCGATGTGGGCGGGCGTGCCGGGCGGCGAGAACTTCACGGCGTTCGCGACCAGGTTGGCGATCAGCTGTCGCGTCAGGCCGCGATCAGCACGCACGAGGTGGGGGGCGCGCACCGCGATGCGGGTGCCGACGTGGGGGCTCTCGCGATAGGTGCCGCACACGTCCTCGGCGACATCGGTCAGGGAGACGTTCTCCGGGGTCAGTCGGCCCTCTCGGACCAGCGTGTAGTTGATCCAGCCCTCGACCACGCGCTCCATCCGCGCGCTCGCCCCCTCGGCCCGCTCGATGAGGGGAGCGAGCTCATCGGTCTTGCCGTGGGCCACCTCGTAGGCCGCAAGCTCGAGGAGGCCCCGCAGGCTCATCAGGGGGGTGCGAAGGTCATGCGCCACCACCCCCGCGAACTGGGCGAGCTCGGCGGTGCGTCGACGCTGATCGGTCACGTCTGCCACCAGGACCAGGATCTCGGAGTCCGAGATCGGCCATGAGCCCATCTCCACGAAGCGCCGGTCGCCGCCGCGACCGATGACGGCGTCGATCTGGTGTCGGCGCAGCCCCGGGCCTCCGGGGAGCTCGTTGTCCTGGACCGGTGTCCCGTCCTCGTGACAGAGCCCGAGGTAGTCCGACCACAGACCGGGGGTCAGCGTCTCGGGGATCGGTCGGCCGAAGATGTGGCGAACCGCCGGGTTGTAGCGGAGCAGGTCCCCTTCCCAGCTGAACAGCATCATGCCGTCCGACATGGAGTCGAAGACCTGTCCCAGGAGGGTGGCGCGGGCGTCGGCCTGCTGCCGGAGCTCCTGCTCGGCGCTGTTGGCGCGTTCACGCTCGTCGCGGAGCAGCGCGATCTGGATGGTGACGAAGGTGCTGACGGCGAGGAGCAGGTCGACCAGCAGCGACGGTGGCAGGACGCCGACGTAGGCGAACTGGTCGAACGGCAAGAAGGCCATGGCACCGGCCGTGAGGGCCTGGGCCAGGGCGTGCACGGCTGCGCCGAAGGGAGTGAGCGAGACTCCCGCGGCCACAGCGGGGAGGAGCAGGAACCACGTCAGGGGCAGCTCGGGATCGACGAAGACCAGGAAGACGCAGATGGGGGACACCACGACGAGCACTGCGAGGGCGAGGCGCGACGGTGGCGTGGTGCGGCGCCACCGCTCACGGTCACCGTGGAAGAAGATCAGGAAGGTGGCGCCGCCGATGAAGGCGAAGATCGTGCTGCGGATGGCCCACCACAGCGTGAGCGGCTCGAACCTGCCAGCCGCGAGGTCGGGGAAACCACCCACGAGGGCGAGCAGGCCGGAGGCCACGACCGCACCCAGGACCATGCCGAGGAGCGCGAGCCCACGCCGCGGCGCCCAACCCGCCTGGTCCTTGGTCACCGCATAGGCGAGGGTCATCAGGACGGCCGCCAGGGTGTTGGTGACGGCCATGAATGCCGCCTCCACCACCGGGTGGGAGAACACCAGTGCGAAACCGAAGAAGGTCGCCGCCATCAGGGCGCTCACGCCGATCGCCGACTGGTCTGGACGGGACCTGCCGTCCCAGACCAGGGTCAGGAGGACGAACCCGACGCCCACGGGCGGCCACAGCTCGGTGGGCAGGCCCGGGGACGGGGTCTCTGCGAGCGCGACGATGCAACCAGCGACCCACCACGTCAACAGGAACAGGACATGGCGAGGCGCCCTGCGTGTCTTTGTCGGCATCAGTCCCTCCCCTGGGAGGCGAGCCTATGACGACTTCGCTGGCCCCGTACTTGATTGAATTTTTTATCGCGCGACCCGGCTCTCAGCCGCGGCGCCTGGTCGGACAGTCGGTCGAGGCAGGGACCACGAAGTCTGCGACCAGCCGCGCGTGGTCGGAGACTCCCGAGCGCAACACCTGGGCCCGCTGCGGCTCGATCGTGGGGCTGGTCAGCAGGAAGTCGATGCGCGACCCGTTGGGGCCGGTGCCCTCGGGCCCCGAGCCGGCCGTCCAGGCATCCACCAGCAGGCTCGTCAGCGGGGCCAGGGTCGGCGTGCCGATGGTCGCGTTCATGTCACCGCCCAGGATCATCGGGTTCTCCTCGTTGGCCAGGATGCCTGCGACGTGGCGGGCCTGGGCCTCTCGCAGCCCCACCAGCTTGTTCTGCAGGTGGGTGTTGTAGACGCGGACCTCCTGGCCGCCGATCTCCACCCCGACGCGCAGCAGGCCGCGGGGCTCCCCGCCGGGACCGTTGGGCAGCGGGTAGTTCTCGCTGTTGAGGATCTCGAACCTGGACAGGATGGCGACGCCGTACTCACCACCGCCGGCCGAACGCACGTTGGCGCCGAAGGCGTGGCTCATGCCGAGCTGCTCGGCGAAGTAGGCGGCCTGGTCGACCCGGCCGGTGCGGCCGTGGAGCCGGTCGACCTCCTGGAGCAGCACGATGTCGGGGTCCAGGGACGAGATCGCGCTGTTGACGGCGCTCAGCCCGGCGAAGGACCTCTTGGTGTTGAAGGAGAGGACCCGGATCTCCATCGAGGTCTGGAGCTTCTGGCACGCGATCGCCTCGATGCCCGGTGGCGGCGTCGGGATCGCGTCGGTCGAGTTCTTGCCGCCGCGGGGGACCGGGCTCGTAGTGGGCAGGGCCTCGACGGTCCCGGTGGGAGTGGGGGTCGGCGTGGTCGTGGCCGACGCCGCGGGCCGGTCGTCGCCCCGGGAGCGGTCGAGGACCACCAGCGTCGCGATGATGCCGAGCACGAGGACCAGCAGGCTCGCGCGGACGATGAACTCGCGCTTGATCACCGGGCCAGTGTGCCTGCCTGCTGCCCGTCACGGCATTTTCGTCCACCTCGACACGCGTCGTAGTCTTGAGGGTCTTCGCTCTTCCCCGATCCCTTGAGGTGTCCGTTCCGTGTCCGCTTCGGTGTTCCATCGGTTGGAGACGCACCTCGCGTCGGTCCAGAAGCCGATCCAGTACGTCGGCGGCGAGCTCAACTCGACGCTCAAGGACTGGGACTGCGGGGCCGGCACGGACGCGGGCCAGACGGTCCGGTGGGCCCTGATGTATCCCGACGCCTACGAGGTGGGTCTGCCCAACCAGGGTGTGCAGATCCTCTACGAGGTCCTCAACGAACGCGACTGGATCCTCGCCGAGCGCACCTATGCGGTGTGGCCGGACATGGAGGCTGTCATGCGCGAGCACGACATTCCCCAGTTCACCGTCGACCAGCACCGTCCGATCCGTGACTTCGACGTCTTCGGGCTCTCGTTCTCCACCGAGCTCGGCTACACCAACATGCTCAATGCGCTCGACCTGGCCGGCATCCCCCTCCACGCCGCCGACCGCACCGATGACGACCCGATCGTGCTCGCCGGAGGCCACGCCGCCTTCAACCCCGAGCCGATCGCCGACTTCATCGACGCCGCCGTGCTCGGCGACGGTGAGGAGGTCGTGCTCGCGATCTCCGAGGTGGTGCGCGAGTGGAAGGCCGAGGGCGAGCCCTCCGGTCGCGACGAGCTGTTGCGCCGGCTGGCGGTCAGCGGGGGTGTCTACGTCCCGAAGTTCTATGACGTGGCCTACGCCGCCGACGGCACCATCGAGGCCGTCGTGCCCAACCGTCCGGGCATTCCGTTCCGGGTCTCCAAGCACACCCTGATGGACCTCGACGCCTGGCCCTATCCGGCCAAGCCGCTCGTGCCGCTGGCCGAGACCGTGCACGAGCGCTTCTCCGTCGAGATCTTCCGCGGCTGCACGCGCGGCTGCCGGTTCTGCCAGGCGGGAATGATCACGCGCCCCGTGCGGGAGCGCTCGATCAAGACGATCGGCGACATGGTCGAGAACGGCATCCGCAAGTCCGGCTTCGAGGAGGTCGGCCTGCTCTCGCTCTCCAGCGCCGACCACACCGAGATCGGCGAGGTGGCCAAGGGACTGGCTGACCGCTACGAGGGCTCCAACGTCTCGCTCTCCCTTCCCTCGACCCGGGTCGACGCCTTCAACATCACCCTGGCCAACGAGTTCTCCCGCAACGGTCGGCGCTCCGGGCTCACCTTCGCGCCCGAGGGCGGCAGCGAGCGGATGCGCAAGGTCATCAACAAGATGGTCAGCGAGGAGGACCTGATCCGCACGGTCGCGACGGCCTACTCACACGGCTGGCGCCAGGTGAAGCTCTACTTCATGGTCGGCCTGCCCACCGAGACCGACGAGGACGTGCTGCAGGTCGCCGACCTGGCCAAGAAGGTGATCGCCAAGGGGCGCGAGGTCACCGGTCACAACGACATCCGCTGCACGGTCTCCATCGGCGGCTTCGTGCCGAAGCCGCACACCCCCTTCCAGTGGGCGGCCCAGCTCGACCATGACACGACCGACCTGCGGCTCAAGAAGCTGCGCGACACCGTGCGCGAGGACAAGCGGTTCGGTCGGGCGATCGGCTTCCGCTACCACGACGGCAAGCCCGGGATCGTCGAGGGACTCCTCTCGCGGGGCGACCGTCGGGTGGGTGGCGTCATCGAGCAGGTATGGCGCGACGGTGGCCGGTTCGACGGCTGGAGCGAGCACTTCTCCTACGACCGCTGGATGGGTGCGGCAGCCTCCGCGCTCGACGGCACCGGCGTCGACGTCGACTGGTACACGACCCGTCAGCGCGACTACGACGAGGTCCTGCCCTGGGACCACCTCGACTCAGGCCTCGACAAGGACTGGCTGTGGGGTGACTGGGAGGACGCGCTCGCCGCAGCCGACGGTGCCGACATCGAGATCGAGGACTGTCGCTGGACGCCGTGCTACGACTGCGGCGTGTGCCCCGAGATGGGCACCGAGATCCAGATCGGTCCGACAGGTCAGACGCTGCTGCCGCTCGCCGTCATCTGACCCGCGAGCGGTCGACCCGGACCGTCTCGGCTCAGTCGAGGAGCTGGTCCTGCTCGCCGAGCAACGAGTCCTGCTCAGAGGTGGTCTCGACGCACTCGTCCTTCAACCCCAACGCCACCGAGCCGGGGTCACGCCGCGACTCGCCGAGAGCGAGCCGCAGCCCGTCCTTCTCGAGGTTGGCGTAGGGCTCCGGGTCGGTGCCCTGGGTCTCCACGACCCAGCCACCGTCCTGCAGGACTTCGACGATGGCGGCGACCGCCGCGTCCACCGAGGCCGCCTGCGGTGAGGTGACCAGTCCGCCGGCGGAGTACTGCCACGACGCCACCGGCTCGGCACTGCAGACCCGCCACTTCCCGGTCGCCCCGGTGATCTGGTGGCCGGCTGCCGACAGCACGTCGGCCACGTCCGCCAGCGCGGTCCGCACGTTGGTCCGGGAGGTCTCGACCGACATCGCTGCCTCCTCGGGTCGGGGTCCGTCCGCGCAGCCGGCGCAGGAAAGGGCCAGCGCCATCGCCATCGTCATCGCGAGGCCTGCTGGGCCCCAGGATCTCATCACCTGCATCGTCCCACCTTCAGTCGGGCTCGTTGGTGCGGGACCGGCCCGGCACGTCCTGGGACGGGTCGCGATCCCACTCGGGGTCCCTCCCTGTGCGCCACCAGGGGTCCTCGCTCAGGTCGGCCCCGTTGATGTCCTCGCCGTGGCCGTCCACGATCCGGCCGAGGTTGTAGAGCGACTCGCTGTCGGGCTCGAGGTAGGAGCCGTGGGACTCCCCGAAGTCGCGGTGGTCGCCACGGCCGGTGTCCTCCGCCTCGAACCGGGTCGCACCGAAGCCCTCCGACGACGGATCGGCGCCCAGGCCGACCGGTCCCTTCCCGACCCACCCCTCGTCGCCGAGGAACGCCACGCCGTCACGGCTGTTGCGCCCGACATAGACGTGGTCCTCGCCGACGCCCAGGTCGGAGGCGTGGTCGGCGGGGCCGGCTCCCGGGCTCCCGATCAGCACGACGTCGTCGGCCCTGGCTCCGTGCTCTCCGAACGCGTACGCAGTGGTCGTCGACCCATAGCTGTGGCCGATGGCGGTCAGGTGGGCCGGGTCGTCGGCGCGAGACGCGCGGAGCCCGTCGATCGCGGCTGCGAGGCGCTCGCCACCGTCGTGGGCGCGCCCCTCACCCAGGGTCGCGAGGTCTGCCGGGCCGTCTGGGGTGTCGTAGCCGAGCCAGAACATGGTGGCCACGCTGGAGCCGTCCCCGTTGTAGCGGGCTGATTCGTGGAGGTTGGCCATCAGCCCGGTGTAGCGCTCGGCGTCGGCCATCTCGGTGTCGATGCCGGGGGTGAAGACCGAGACGTCGTCGGCGGTGTCCAGGTCGCCCACCGAGATCGCCACTTTCCCGTCACCGTCGTGCAGGCCGGGTCGATAGAGCCACAGCTTGGCCCCCACCGGCTCGTCGGTCAGCGGGTCGACGTAGTCGTCGGCCCGGGCGAGAGCGTTGTACGCATGTGTCGCGTTGGCGAGGATCTCTGCCTCGCGCGGGTCGATCGAGCCGTCCTGCTGCTTGGCCCCCAGCCGGACGATGTCGTCCTGCAGCAGGATCCGGTTGGCGTCGTCGCGGGCGCCGGCCGGCAGTCCATCGGCGCTGCCGATCACGTCCGGGTAGGCAGCGGTGACGGCCTCGCGCTGCTCCTCGGTGATTGCTTCCCACCAGGTGGCGACCTCCCGCGGCGAGGCACCGGAGGCGGGTGCGCCCCACATCTGCATGGCTTCGTCCGCCGACGGTGAGCGGCCGCCCGTCTCGGACACCGCCTCGGCCAGGGCGTCGCCGCCCGCGAGACAGGTGCGCACGAGCTCCTCGGCGTCGCGGACCCTCCGCTGCAGCGCGTCGTGGTCGAGGACGAGCCTTGCGTAGTCGTTCTTCAGGTGACCAGCTGCGAGGCGCCAGCCGATCTGCTGTGCCTCGGACGCCTCCACCGACGACTCGATCTCGTCAGCCAGGGCCGCCCGCCGCCCGTCCAGGTGGCGTTTGCGCTCGACCAGGTCGTCGTGGGTGCGGCCCAGGTCACGCAAGGTGTCGGCGTGGGCCGCACACGTGCGCGCGACCCGACGCGCAGTCTGCGCGAGGGCCTCCTGCTCCGCCGAAGCTCGTCCCGCCGCCCTGACGTAGGCGCGGCGTGTCCGTCCGAGGTAGTGGGGGACGGCTGTTGCGGCGTGAGCGCGGTCGGCGAACTCCGCATGGCGAGAGCACACGGCGAAGACGACCGTCGCGAAGTCGTCGATCCCGGCGGGGTCGCCCTTCGGCTCGAGCAGCTCGGCCGGCTCCGAGGCCGGGACGATGATCGTGCTCATCCGGCGGGGCCCAGGAGGAAGTCGAAGCCGTCCCGGACGACGTCGTCGACCGCCCGCTGGTCATCGACGTTGAGCTCGAGCGCGTCCGCGAGCCCGTTCGCGACGCCGGCGCTGTCGCGGGCGAAGCCCTGCCACGCCGACAGGAAGGCAGCGGCGGCACCACGCACCGAGGGCGCGAACACGCCCGGGGTCGCGGACGACAGCCGGTCAGCGGTGTCGTCCATCAGTTCGCCGAGGTCACGCCACTCCTGGCTGGCTCCCGCCAGGGAGTCGTAGTCGATCTGGACGTTCATCGCGCGCCGCCCAACAGCGTGTCTGCGGTGATCCGTGGGGCCGGGATCGGCTCGCTGCGCACGACGAGGAGCAGTCGTCGCGGCTCTGGCACGTGCACCACCTGGGCCGTACGGCGACCGGTGCGCCGCGCCTGCCCGGCGGCCACGCGGGGGATCCCGCCGGGCGGCACCAGGACGTGCCAGCCCTCCCCGGCCAGGCGCTGGACGGCCCGTCGCAGGGTGGCGGCAGCCACATCCGGCGCGACGTCCTCAGCGGCGACGCGACCCTCGAGGGCGACCGCGCCGCGGTTGGGAGCAGGTGTCCATCGGACCCCGGGGCGAGTGTCGGGCTGCCCGAGGTGCTTCCACAGCTCGGCCACGTCCTCGTCGAAGGCCGCCCGCAGCGTGTCCGTGTCGCCCGGCACGTCTCCCGGCGCCGGAGTCAGGTCGGGAACGTCGCCCGGTGGCAGCACCACGATGTCGACGTCGCGATGGTGGCGGCGTACGACGGACCAGAACGGGTCGGCGGCGACGACGGCGGCGGCGTCGGGACCTTCCAGAGGACGGTCTGCTGGCGGTGGCATGGGCTGACCCTGCCCAGGATCCACCACGACCACGCCTGCCGGTGGCCGAGCTGTGGAGAGGGGCGCGACGGCCCGCGGTCAGCCGAGACGGCGGTCGAAGTAGCGGATCGTCCGGTCCATGCCGGCGTCGAAGGCCGGCCCGAAGGCGTGCCCGTCGTCATACCACTCGAGGGTCGAGTCGACGCCCGCCCTGCGCATCGCGGCCTGCGTGGCCCGGGCCCAGCGCGGGGGACAGATGTCGTCGAAGCGGCCGTGGACGATCAGCACCGGCTCGGTGATCCGGTCGAGGTAGGGCCGTGCGGAGGCGGCACGCCAGAACGCGGGTCGCTGTTCGGGCAGCCCGTGGGCGCGCACGATCGCGCTCTGTCGGGCGTCGCGGTCGTCGCGGATGAACTGGTCGAAGTTCTCGCCCTCGAGCGAGGACACCGAGGCCCACAGCGAGGCTGCCTGGACGAGCCCGGGCTCGGCGATGAGGGCCTTCATCACCACCCCGCCTCCCATCGATCGGCCCATCAGGGCGATGCGGTCGTCGTCGACAGGCACCTGCCGCGAGGCCCGGAGCGCCTTGACGGCGGCGACGACGTCGGCGGAATAGCCAAGGCGCAGGTCGGTGTCGGAGCGGGGGTCGTCGGTGGACTCGGCGTGGCCCCGGTAGTCGACGTGCAGGGCGATGTATCCCCGGCTGGCCAGCACGCCGCGCTCGCGGGTCATGCCCTGTCCGCGGTCGTAGACGGCCGGATCGATGTAGCCGTGCGCCAGCACCACCGCCGGGAACGGGCCGCGGCCGCTGGGCACGTTGAGGACGCCGCTGATCGTCAGCGTCTGTGGTCCGGTGCGGGCGCGATAGGTGACGTCGTACGACGTGTATGTCGCCGTGCGCTCGCGTACGGTCCCGACCCGAAGTCGGTCGCCGATGTGCTCGGCCGCTGCCAGGGCGGCCACCGAGCCCGGGCGAGGTGGCTGTGCGGCCGCAGATGGCTCGCGTCGCGAAGGGGTCGCGGTCGTCGACGGCGCTGAGGAGGTGGCACCCGCCGGGGGTCAGGGGGCCCCTGTGGCCGCGAGCTGGTGCAGGCTGGCAGCAGGAAGCAGGCGAGCGCCACGGCGGTGACTTGGCCCACACACCTCATGGGCGCATCCTAGGGCGGACGATAGGGTCCTGCCGTGACTGTGCGCCGCCCAGAGCCCGACGCCGAAGAACTCGCAGCGGAGCTGAAGGCCGTGCGAGCCGAACTGGCGGAGTTGCACTCGGACCAGGAGAAGGTGGCCGAGCGGGAGGCCGAGCTTGTGGCGGCCAGGGACGCTGCGGACCGCGCCGCCCGGTCGCTCTCACAGGCGCTTGCCGACCGGCTGCGGATCGACGGTGCTGGCCGCGGACGGGGGAGCGCGATGATGAAGGCACGCCAGAAGCCGGTCACCAGGGAAGAAGCGGCGCACCTGGAGCTGCTGCGCGGATCGCCACTGTGGGACGCCGCGTGGTACTTGCGTACCTATCCCGACGTGGTCGAGCTCGGTGAGGACCCCGCGATCCACTTCCTGCGACACCCCTACTACCCGGTGCGGCACCCCAGTCAGCGATTCGACGTCCGCCAATACCTGATCGACCACCCGGATGCCGTCGAAGAGCGGGTCAACCCCTTGGTGCACTTCCTGCTCACGGCCGAGTCGCAGGGCGCGGACGCCTACCCGCCTCGACGTGCCTGACATGGATGCGCTGATCGCACAGCGCCGGGGCGAGGTCGCCGACTTCCAACGCCGGTGGCACCGCTTCGCCCGCCGATGGCGAGGCGCAGCCGGCCGCGACCTGGCGGAGGCCCGATCTCTCGTCGAGTCGGCGTTGGCCCGGGGGCTGCCGACGGTCGGCGACGACGTCCCGATCCCCCGCCGGAGACTGTCCAGCTTGCGTGCGCGAGGGCCGTCGTCGCTGTGAGCGGGATGCTGGACGGGGAGGAATACTCGCTCCACAACCGTCTGCGCCGCGGCACGGACCCAACCCGTCACTTCGTTGAGGAGGGTTGGCGCAGCCTGCGCACACCCAGTCTCCGCTTCGACCTGTGGAACTACTGGGTCGAACATCTTGACCCCACCGACGACTCGGTCAACCCCCTGATCCACTACCTGCTGCGCGGCCGGCACGACGGACTCGCAGCGCTGCCGGCGCCGTCGCCGCCGCGGCCGCCGATCCAGCTCTCGCGCCCCCCGCGCCGCGCCGCGCTGTTCGCGGGCTACGACCGGGACGGCCTCATCGACGACACCGTGGTCGCCTACCTGACCGAGCTGTCACGGCATGCCGATGTCTACTACTTGGCCGACGGCGTCCTCAGGCCCGGCCAACTCGCCCGGCTTGCCGGTTTCACAAGGGGTGCCTGGAGTGTCCCGCACGGCGCCTACGACTTCGGCTCCTTCTCGTTGCTCGCCCGCGATCTCGTCGGCTGGCAACGGCTCGAAAAATATGACGAGATCGTCCTGGCCAACGACAGCTGCTACCTGCTGCGCACCCTCGATGACGTGTTCGACCAGATGTCGGGTCGTGCCTGCGACTGGTGGAGCTTGCAGGCGACCTCGATGCAGCACGACGAGTCCTACGTCCGCGACGACTCCCCGATCCCGTTGGCGGAAGCGAAGCAGCGCTTCGTCGGTCCTCGCTACTGGACCGACGACCGGTTCCTGCACCTGAGCTCTTACTTCCTCGTGTTCCGCCGCCCGGTGCTCGACGACCCCGGCTTCCGCTGGCGATTGGACACCGTCACTCCGCAGGCTGAGAAGCGACTGGTCATCCACAAGTACGAGGTCGGCATCAGTCGATACCTGGTCGACGCCGGCTTCGAGTTCGACACCTTCCTTCCCGACCTGTGGGCCTTCCACCCCCTCTACGGACGCCACTTCTTCGAGCTGGTCGAGCGCGGTTTTCCCTTGGTCAAGCGCAACTTCCTGGGTGAAAACCCTCGCCACGTGGCCCACCTGGGGGACTGGGAGGAGCGCTTGCGCAGACTGGTCCCCGAGGCGCCGTACGCCGCGATGCGGGTCCATCTCGAACGAGTCACGCCGCCCGCCTTGCTGCACGACGCCCATCGCGCGGGAGTTGACACCGACGGCAGGCGACACATTCCACCAAGGGCGACGCGCGGATTCGGGTTGCGCCGGCTCGACCGGGAGACGCCGACGTTCTCTCACTGGTGGGCGTTTCCTGCCTCTCCGTCCGGCCGTCTGGACCCGGGCCTGCGCGCGGTGTTCGAGGAGGTCCGTGAGGACCCGAGCGTGCACAAGATCGTGCTCACGCGGGCGCGTCCTCTCGCCGACACACTGGGCGGTGTGCGAGTCACGGTGATGCCCATGGACACCCCCGACGGGCAGGCCGCGATGGTGCGCTGCGGTGCTCTGCTCAGTGCCGAGACACCCGACGTGACCTATCCCTTTCCCTTCCCGCGGGGGCGGCACGATCACGTGCACCTCGGGCTCGGGTTACCGGTCCTGGCTGATCCGCTTTCCGCGTCCGGCGGGCGCGACTGGGGCAGGCTCTTGGGGCTTGCCGTCTGCTCGTCCGGCGAAGCACTCGTGCGGGCCGCGACGATCCCTGACCTGGGTCTCGAGCGCACCTGGGTGACCGGCCTGCCCCGCCACGACCACCTGGTGCTCGAGCTGTCGCTGCTGCCAGCCGACCTCCGGGACGCGGAGCATCATCTGAGGGAGACGCTCGACGGCCGCCCCCTGGTGGTCTGGTGGGCACGTGGTGCGGCCCGGCCCATACCGGCGGGCCTCGCCGCCTGGGCCCGTGAGCACGACGCGGTCATCGGGGTTCGAGAACCGCGGCTCGACCGAGCCAACGGCTGGATGAGGGCCATGGTCGATCTCGACCTGCCTCACCTCCTGGACCTGTCCGACCGTGCCCTCTCTTCGCCAGTGCCGGTACACCGGGTCGCTGCTGCGGTCGTCACGGACGACGATCCGCACGCCCTCGACGCGCTAGCCACGGGAGTCCCCCTGCTGCAACTGACTGGAACAGCCCCAAACGATGGACCGGAGGGGGCGCTGCCCGTCGGGTGGGCCCGTCCGATCAAGTGTGAGAACCCGGATGCGGTCGTGCGCGAGCTCACCGTGCTCTCCACGGCAGGCTTCGCCCGTCATGAGGTGACAGTGCCGGCCGGTGCCCCGGCCATCGACGGAGCAGCAGCGCGTCGGTTCGCGCACAGGGTGCGACTCCTCAGGGACCGGTGACCTCGGCGGATCCGGGACCGGAGCCCTCCTCGGTGAGCCAGTCGTCCCACGGCAGGTAGGTCTGTTTCAGCCGGTGGACCAGTCGGGCGGCGCTGCGACCGTCGGAGAGTGCGTGCAGGTCGTGCCCCCAGACCGCGTAGTCCCGGTTGACGTGGCCGTCGAGTGCCTCCGCGACCGCGCCCAGCAGGGCACCCGTGTCGCTGGGGAGGGCGAAGGGCACCCCGACGGTGCCAGGGACGGCGACAGCTGGACGACCAGTCGGGGAGAAGTCCGCGAGATCGGCGGCGGTACCGCTGACGAACACATCGGCCAGCCGCCACGCCATCTCTGTGACCGGAGGGACGCGTAGGCCCAGAGCCCCTTCGAGCCAGTGAGTGTCCATGAGGTCCACGAGCGGGGGAGGCACGCGTGGCACGACGCCCGATGTCGGCAGCACCGCCGTCACGACGTCGTCCCAGTGCTGGTCCGTCCAGGCCGCGAACGCGCCGAGATCGATCTCCCCCCCTCGCCGCGGGGAGAGCAGGACGAGCCGCCGCCCGCCGAGCATCTTGCGCAGGGCGACCAGCTCGGTGCGCAGCTCGTTGGAGAGGGCTCCCTCGTCCCACAGGAGCAGGTCGACGCGGGGCGAACCGAGCTCCCACACCCCGCCGGACTCGAGATCGGGGAAGCGACCCTTGCCCGTCTCGCTCCCGCCGTCGCACGAGGTGACGACGGCGCGCGTCAGCCGTGCGTCGTATGACGCGTCCGGCATCGGCCGATCCCCGGTCAGACCGTGGCCTCCGAGTGCGACGAATGCCGGCTCCAGACCGGTTGGTCGCCCGACGTCGAGGAATCGGTGGTGTCGACGGGCCAGCGGATGATTGACGTCGGCCCGAGGGCCGATCGTGCACAGCAGTGTGCCGGCGCGCAGGCCGTACATCTGCCCGGCGGTGCTCTCGCTCGGCACCATGGCGACATTGTCCCCGCTGAGCTTCAGCTGGCGGGACCCCAGGAGCACGATCTTCTTCACCGTCGGGTCGTCGCGCACCTCGTCGAAGACGGCTCTCACCGCACCGGACAGGATGCCCGTGCGCGGGTCCACCGGGAAGACCCACCAGTGCGGGTGGGTCGGCACCCAGCGGTCCTCGTCGGCGAATTCTAGAGGACCGATGTGTCCGGGAGGCTGCACGGTGCCGTCGCGGCGGGTACGGAAACCGAAGCTGCGCACCAGGCTCCACGGTGGCGCTGTTCGACGCAGGCTGCGGTCCATCGCCTCGACGTCCGCGTCGGGGGCGGCCACGAGCACTCGGCTCTTCCAGCGGTGCAGGTCTGGGATCTCGAACGGGTTCTCGGTGATCAACTGGCGTTTGAGGAGGGGGAACCCTTCGTGCAACAGCTCGAAGGCGGAGGCCCGATACACCGGGTGGTAAGGCAGGATGCCCTCGACGAACGTGGCCAGCTTGAAGCCGGCGAGGATCAGCAGCCTCGAGAAGCCGATCTCGTACTTCAAGATGATCGTGACCTTCTCCGACTGGGCCGATACGTCGTCCAGACGCTGGCGGAAGCGTGGGTCGGTGTGGACGCGCCGGCGGTAGCAGAGGAAGTAGGACCCGACGTGGATGAAGTCGGAGTAGCGCCAGAGTGCCAGTTCGCGCATCTGCTCGCCGACCTCGTCCAGGCCGAGTCGGCGTCCAAGCTTGGCGAAGGCGCGGTCGTCGAAGTCGTCGTAGGTCGCCTGAAGGCCCCACCAGTCGCTTGTCGTGCCGTCCATCTTGGCGAAGACCCGGTCGAGGGGCTGCACCAGGAAGCAGGAGTCGTTGGCGAGCATCAGTTCGTCGTAGCCGTCGATGACGTCCCAGCCCACGAGGTCCTTGGCGAGCATGGAGTAGGAGCCGAAGTCGTAGCGGCCGTGCCGGATCGACCACGCCCCCTTCGTGTAGCACGCTATCCGCTCGAGCTGGCCCTCGGCGAGCTCGCAGTCGGCGAGGTAGTAGACGTCGGCGAACCGGCTCAGGTCAGCGAGGTAGGTCACTACGGTGTCGTCGATGACGCCGTCGGCATCGAAGCCAGCGAAGAGACAGATTCGGCGCGGGGAGTAGCCCGAGCCCGGCGGATCGGGCTCCGGCATCGACTCGAGGCGCGGGAGCGTGGAGAAGCCGGCTCGACGACCCTCCACGGCGTAGTGGACCACGGGGTTGATGTCCTCGCGGGTCGGGTCGAGGTGTTCGCACCAGTAGTTCCACATGTCGAAGTCGGCCGACGGGTGCCTCAGCTCCTTCCAGCCGCGGTTGACGAAGTGCTCCAGCTCCTCAGGTTGACCACACAGGTTCCAGAAGAGGTCGGGGTTGTGCATGGCATACCCGAACGCGTCGAAGAGGTCGGTGGCACGCAGCACGGCACCCTCGACCGTCGCCCGCTCCTCGGCACTCGGGTCGAAGTCGGCGGACGGCAGACCAGACGGTAATCCGTGCTCGACCACGTCCGCGGCGAGTCGGCTGCGATCGGCCCGTTTAGAGCTGAGAAATCGTTCGGAGAAGGCCAGCCAGCGGTTTCGGTAGTCGTCGAGATCCAGCATCAATCCTCCGCCGAGACCTCGACGCCGAGGGAGCCTGGGGCGACAAGCCCGTCCTCGAGCAGGCCGTTGCGCAGGGCGTGAACGAGGGCAGGCACCCCGGAATCCCGAGCCTCGGGGTGACGCAGCAGGTAGCGGTCGGTGCTGAAGCCCTCGCTGGGGTCAAGCCTGCGTTCGTTGGCGTGACGGACGTAATGGACCGCCGGCGCGAGGTGATGCTCGATGATCGTGCGCTGGTGCTGCCGGAGGTACCACCCGGCGTCGAAGAGCGGACTGCTCTCGACCTCCCGCACGAGCGTCGCCTCGGGGTCGGCGGCGCGGAGGCGCACCCGCCGATGGGAGGCCTTCTGCTCGCGCCAGTAGGCCGCCGACAACTCCGCCGCGAGGGCGGTGGCGAGCGACTCGGACTGGTCCCGGAGCTTGGCTCGTTGGCGACGTACGCGCTGGAGTGCCTCCGTCAGGTGCTCCTGATCGGTGCAAACCCACTTGACCTCCCGTCGTGCCAGCTGCAGCTCGCGTTCGAGCTCAGTGACGCGATCGGCCGCGCTCCTAGTGACATCCCCGGACATGGGTCCAGACTTTAGCCCTGACCGCGCGCGTCACTGCCGACCGCGTACAGGAACTGCGGTTTGCCCGACCATCGGAACTTCCGCTCCAGCTTCAGGCATCTCTCCCGGTGGGGAGTGGAGGTGACGATCCAGCCGACGCGCAGGGACCTCGGCACCTCGCACGGGTGGACGCGGATCTCGATCACATCGGCGACCAGCGCCGCGATCACCGGCTCGGAAGTTCGCTGCTCCTCGAAGGCGACGGTGAGATAGCTGACGCCCCGGTTCCACGCGCCTTCGTACTTCCCATCGGGGTCGAGCTTCCGCCACTGCTGCTCGTTCGGGCCGCTGATCTGCCAGCCGGTGATCATCGGGGCGCCGTTGGCCACGAGCAGTGCCGAGGTCGTTGTCGAGTCGGCCGCGACGAACCTGCCCTCCGCGCGAGCCCGGTCTGCCAGGTTGTCCGCGATGCGGGCCGAGTCGCTGACTCGCAGGTCTCCCAGGCCGAACAGCACCGGGTTGACCTGCGCCACGGGATGGAGCAGCACGAGGCACGCCACCGCGACCGACAGTCCGCGCGGGTAGGCAGTGAGGAGCCACACCAGCGCGCCTACCACGAGACAAGTGATCACGACTGCAGAGGTCATCAGGCTTGGCAGGATGCTCTGCAGGTCGAGTAGACCGAAAGCCGTGGCCCCGACGCACAGGGCCGCCGGGACGAGCGCCGTCAGGCGGCCCGACTGGGGCGCCCGGCCGAGGGCGACAGCGAGCAGCATGGTCGATCCGAAGCCGACCGACTGTGCGGCGCGGCCAGGCGGCACGAGGTTGGCGCCGGGCAGGGCGGCGCCGAACGAGCCCCACGAGACCGTGCACCACAAGACCCAGAACCCGGTCGTGAGGGCTAGCCCGAGAACTGCGGCGCGCATGCGCGCTGTGGAGTCGGGCAGGCCACGGCGCAGCAGCCACAGCGCCCAGAGGCCGCACAGGGTGTATGCCGAGGTGATCTCGGGCGGGTTCAGGATCACCGGAGCCGCGCCGTCCTGAAGCTGGTGGAGCCCAGGGGCCCCAAGGATGGCCCACGCGTCCGCCATCACCCCCGTCTCACGCCGCTGGCCAGGGTAGAGGGTGTTGAGCGTCGCCTCGATCGCAGGCCGGTTCTGCAAGAACGTCGCCATGAGGACAGCAGCTCCGCTGGCGGCTCCGACGCCGAGCACGACGAATGCGGCGCGCCGCGGAGCCTCGCGGACGAGGTACAGCCCGGTCGCGATCACGAGCGGCAACCCGATGGTGATGTACCAGGGGACATAGTTCGTGCCGAAGCGAGCGAGCAGGGTGCCGCCGGCGGCCGCAAGTGCGAGGGCGCCTGCCCGACGTAGCGGAGTGCGACTGCGGTTGGGGGCCTGCACCCAGTGCTCGTGTGCCAGAAGGAGGAACAGGCAGCCGGCACTCGCGTGAGAGAGCAGTCGGACCGGGGTCAGCGACCACCACATCGTGACGGGGGCCAGGATGGACAGGGCCACAGCCAGCCAGGACGTGGACGCGCTGGCACCGAAGCGCCGCAGAAGTGGGGGCAAGGTCAGGGCCAGCAGAAGCAACGGAAAGCCGCGGACCGCCGCGAAGAGCTGTGCGTCGGGGAGCAGCGGGCCCAGGCGCAGGAGGTTGTTCTCCGCGAACAGCACCGACTCGGCCAGCTGTCCGGACGAGATCTGGAACGTGATGTCAGGTCCGCGCGCGAGCAACGAGTGGGTCGAACGGCCGGTCGCCAGGACCGCGAGCTCGTGCGAGGACTGGGTGAGGTACTCGTCGGAGCGGATCTCCCTTGCGGCCCCCCACTGCACGCCGCGCGGGTCTCCGGGATCCTCGCGGAGACCGTCGACACCGATGGAGGAGAGTGAAGCTCCGCTCAGCACGACCACGACATAGAGAGCGAGCGGGATGACGATGCCCGCGACAAAGCCCCACGACCTGCGGTTCCCGTCGGTCGGCGAGGTGCCGACCTCTGTTGCGCCGGCCTCGCTCATGTGTCTGTGTCCCGTGCCTCTCATCGAGCCGTGTCGCGCTGCTGGAAGGGGAAAGACTAGTGACTCGGGCCGTGTCGGCGCCGACTCGGGTCTCCCCAAGGGCACGGCGGGCCTACACTCCCGGGGTCCACAGTCGCGGGAAGAGGATCCACATGTCACATTCGTCCAGCTGTCCATTCTGCGCGCGCGGAGAGGGCGCAGATCCGATGGATGTGCGGGAGATGATGTTCGGCTGGGACGAGACCTTCACCTACCTCACCTGTCCCGACTGCAGCACGGTATGGCTCCCCGAGATCCCGGATGATTTGGGCCGCTACTACCCGCAGGACTACTACTCGGTCGACATCGACCCCGAGGACGCACTCGGACGGCCGGGCGTGCGGCAGTTCGCCTCGGCCGTCGCACGCTCGGTACTCTTCGGATCGTCCCGCCTGGCGTCGACGGCACGCCGTGCCGTGCGCATGCGACAGTTCCACAGCTATGTCACGGTGCTCGAGAGCATCGCCATCGCTGGTTTGTCCGATGGCAAGCAGACTCGCGTCCTCGATGTCGGCTGCGGGTCCGGAATCATGATCTATGCCCTGGCGCTGGCTGGGGTCGAGCGACCGATGGGCGTCGACCCATTCGCGCCGGCCGATCGGACCTTCAGCAACGGCGCGCTGCTGGTGCGGCGAGGTCTCGACGACCTCGAGGGCACCTTCGACCTCGTCATGTTCCACCACAGCCTTGAGCACGTGCCTGATCCGGCTGCCAGCCTTCAGTCCGCCGTGGCCAAGCTGGCTCCGGGCGGCAGGCTCCTCGTCCGCATGCCCACTGTCTCAGGCGAGGCCTATGAGACCTACGGCTCCGCCTTCTACGGTCTGGATGCCCCCCGTCACATCACCATCCCGTCGCGCGCAGGTGTGGATGCGCTGGCCGCGCGCGTTGGACTGCGTGTGGTCACGACCCGCGACGACTCCACCTCGTCGCAGTTCTGGGCCAGTGAGCAGGTGCTACGTGGGATCCCACTGATGGCGCCCACGTCACACATGGTCTCCGAGCGGAAGTCGCTGTTCACCAGGGCCCAGATCGATGCGTGGAACGAGCGTGCGCGAGCGCTCAACTCGACCGCTCGCGGCGACCAGTCAGCGTGGGTCCTCGAGCGCGCCTGACGCTCCCGGCTCCCCGTCGAAAGCCGTTGTCTCCTATCCTCCTGAGGTGTCCGCCAGTGCTCCCGCCACCCAGTTGCCCGACCACGTGACCGACGAGGCTGTCCAGATCGAGCTCTCGATCGTGATGCCGTGCCTCAACGAGAGCGAGACGCTCGCGGTGTGCATCCGGCACGCCCGCACCTTTCTCGCCACCTCGGGCGTCGTCGGTGAGGTGATCGTTGCCGACAACGGTTCGACCGACGGTTCGCAGCAGATCGCCGAGGAGGAGGGCGCGCGGGTCGTCAACGTCTCTGAGAAGGGGTACGGCGCAGCGCTGATCGGCGGGATCGCGGCAGCTCGCGGCACGTATGTCGCGATGGGCGACGCCGACGACAGCTATGACTTCGAGGGCCTCGGCCCCTTCGTCGCCGAGCTGCGCGACGGTGCCGACCTCGTGATGGGCAACCGCTTCCGCGGCGGCATCGAGCCCGGCGCCATGCCGAAGCTGCACAAGTACCTCGGCAACCCCGTGCTCTCGCTGGTCGGGCGGCTGTTCTTCAACGCCCCCGTCAAGGACTTCCACTGCGGTCTGCGCGCGTTCCGCCGCGAGTCCATCACTGCCCTGAGCCTGCGCACCACGGGCATGGAGTTCGCCAGCGAGATGGTCGTGAAGGCATCGCTCACCGGCCTGAACATCGTCGAGGTGCCGACCACGCTGCGCAAGGACGGTCGCAGCCGCCCGCCGCACCTCCGCAGCTGGCGCGACGGCTGGCGGCACCTGCGCTTCCTGATGCTGTACAGCCCGCGCTGGGTGTTCTTCTACCCCGGTCTCCTGCTCACTGCGATCGGCCTGATCGCCACGGCCGTGCTCCTGGCCGGGCCGGTCTTAATCGGTGACTTCGGCCTCGACATCGGAACGATGCTCTATGCCTCGGCGATCGCCGTGGTCGGCTACCAGGCGGTGTTGTTCTTCCTGCTGTCCAAGGTCTATGCACTCCACGAGGGCTTCCTGCCGGCCAGCGCGCGGTTCCGGACGCTGCAGGGGCGACTCAACCTGGAGAACATCACCGTCGCCGGTGGCGTGATCTTCGTGTTGGGCCTGATCTGGCTGGTCGTCTCCTTCGTGTGGTGGGGCGGCTCCGACTTCGGAGCTCTCGACCCATCCGACAGCGTCCGCCGGGTCATGCCGGCAGTCCTGAGCCTGATCATCGGTGCGCAGACCATCATGGCCGGCCTGTTCCTCTCGCTGTTGCGCATCCGGGTCGTGCACCCCGAGCCCGCGGTCGAGACAACTGAGGCTTGAGTCAGCGGCGGCGCAGGTCGTCCTTCAGCACGCGCCACTTGGTGCGACCGGCGGCTCCCTGTCCGTGCACCAGGTCGAGGGCTGCGAGCACCAAGAGATGTCCCCTCACAGTGATCCGGCGCCGCGCCGACCTGGCTGAGGCCGTCCAGCCCATCGGTCCGAGTTCGGCCGCCCGTGCCCGGAGGAGCGCGATCTCCTCAACGAACCGGGTCGCGTCCTGGGTCTGCAGTGACGTCTCGCTGCCGCCGTGGCGGCGATACTCCAGCAGCGGCGTGCGGATGGCGAACAGCCGCCCCCCTCCATGAGCGCGCGCGTCGTGAACTCCCAGTCGGGGACGAAGCGCAACGTGGCGTCGAACGGTGCGGGACCGACCACGTCGCGGCGCAAGCACATCGTCGGGCAGACGATGTAGTTGCCCGCGAGCAGCGCTGCGAGGTCGTCGTCGCCGACCAGCAGGTGGTCTTCCTTGCGGCGGGGGAGCAGTCCCTTGACGACGTCAGCCATCGTGCGGGTCGGCGCGCCGTGGCCATCGATGTTGACGGCATCGGTGAACAGCGCCGTGACGCCGGGTTCCCGCTCGGCCGCCGCGAGCACGCGCTCGGCGTACTCCGGCAGCAGTCGGTCGTCGCCATGCAGGATCGTGACGTAGGGCGTGGTGGCGAGCCGGACGCACTCGTTCCAGTTGCCGGCCAGGCCGAGGTTGCGCTCGTTGCGGACGAGCGTGATCCGAGGGTCGTCGAACTCGGCGATGACTTCGTCCGCGGGCTCTGGGCCCCGGTCGTCGACGACCAGGAGCAGCCAGTCGCAGACGGTCTGCCTGCGCACGCTCTGCACCGCTTCGCGCAGGTAGTCGCGACCTCGGTAGTAAGGAATCGCAAAGGTGATGCGGGGCTGTTCGGTCGGCACCGGCAGGACGGTAACCGACATCCCCCTCGCATCCACATGCGGAGAGATGGCGAGGTCCTTCATCGGCCACGTTCGAGACAGAGGAAGATGGTCCGCGGTTGCCCGGGGCACTTGACTAGAGTCGTGCGACACGGGAGGCAGACAGCACGCGAGGGGACATGTGAAGACGGAACTGGGCCGATCGCCGATGCGCGGACGAAGGCTTGGTGTGCGCCCGATCAGGGCGCGGGCCGCGGCTAGGAGGACGTGGCGAGAGCGCCTCGTCTCGCCGACGGCAGTCGCACTCATGGTGTGGATCGTTTGTGCCCCCCTCGCCATGCTGCTGGCACGACAGCTGGACCTCGACCCCATGACCGAGCAGGGGGCGTTCCTCCCGGTGGCCGTGCTCGCGGTGCTGGTCGTGGCCGGGGGCTGGGCGACCGCGTCTTGGCGCGCCGAGGAAATGGCCAGCGCAGTCGCCGCCGGTGTCTCGGGGGCCTGGGTCGCGTTCGCCCTTCAGGTCGCACTCACCGGAACGCCGTTCGGCTTTGCCGGGTTGCAGAGCGACAACGGCCGGACGACGGCGTCCGCGACCAAGTACTCAGTCTCCATGTGGTCGAGCGACACGTTCGTGGACGACCTGCCTTCTGAGTACCCACCGCTCTTCCCTTGGCTGATTGGCCGCGCCTCTGCCGTCCTGGACTACCCTGCGTGGCGCCTCGTCGGGCCGGCCGAGGTGCTGCTGATCTCCTTCTCGCTGGTGCTCGGCTACCTGATGTGGCGACGGCTGGTCGGGGGACCGGTCGCCCTGCTCTGCTCGATCATCGTGCTGCCCGTCTATGGCGTGCCGCTCAAGCCGTTCGCGGTTGCAGTGCTGGTGGTGTTCGCGCCATGGGCCGTCGCCACGTTCACCGAGTCGGTCCGCTTGCGCCTGCACTGGCTCCCAGCGGGGGTGATCGGGGGCCTGCTCGTGCTGACCTACCACGGGTGGCTCACCTTCGGAGCGTTCGGGCTGCTCCTGGTGATGTTCGCCGGCTGGCGGCGCTCCGAAGACCGACGAGGCTACCTGCGCCACGTGCTGGCGACGATCCTCGTCGCCCTTGTCGTGGCGTCCCCCTACGTCGTGCCGTTCGGCTGGGCTCTCTTGACCCGGGACGCCGGGCAGGCCGTGAGCGACCTCTTCGTGACGCCGGAGATCACCGACTCGAGCTTCCCCTTCTTGACGTCCGGGTTCATCGGGACGCTGCAGCTGATCGGGCTCGTCGGCCTTTTCCTGGTCCGTGCCACAGCGCAGTGGGCCCGGCCGCTCCTCCATCTCGTGGCGGGCGGATACATATTCTGGCTGGTGTTCGGTGTGCGCTTCGTCTTGACGGGGCACACGACGATGTTCTTCTACGTGGCTCGCCTCAACGGATACCTCCTGGCGGCGGCGGGCATCCTGGTGCTGTCACTGCTGCTCTCCTGGGCATTGGACAGGGGCGACCTTCGAGAGGAGGCGCGCGGGCTTGGACTCGTGCTTACTGCTCTGGTCCTGCTGTTCGGCGGCTTCACCTACTGGCAGGAGTGGCGACCGCGGCCCGTGATCGGGCCCGATGAGGCACGCAACTACGCGTCCATGGCCCACATGGAGCCGCTGCCGGACTGCACCTATCCGAAGTACATCGGGGCTCTCCCCGAGGTTCCGTGCCTCCCGGTGGAGGAGATCCGCCGGGAGGTCAGCACGGTGGTGGGGAAGGACGCCCGGCCGCACACCTTGGCCGGCGACGAACGGCTCTTCTCGTTCCTGCCCTGGCGTGCCTACATGGGAGTGGATCGGACGTCGGCGGGCACCTTGGTGCGTTTCGACGACCGGATGGCGGAACTGCGCCGGCTCACGACGATCAGCTCTCAGGACGAGTTCTCCGATGCCACCCGGGACACCGCGTTCGGCCCGATCGACGTCTTTGTGCTGGGCAAGGTGCAGGACGGCAAGAGGTGGGCCATGTGGGATGCCGAGTTCAACCCCGCACAGTTCTCCAGCGCTGACTGGCACGTGGTGGACCGCCCGGACTGGTCCGTTGCGGTCGCCGTGCGGAGGCCGAGCTGACTCGCCGATGCGTGGGCGCTCCACGGCCACCATCGGGCCGCGCGCGTGACTGCGCCGGCCCGCAGCTAGCCTGAGCCGCCATGGCACGCAAGGACCCACCCCAGCAACCGCCCCCGGTGCAGCGCCTTCGTGTGCGCTACGCCAAGCGCGGTCGTCTCCGCTTCACCAGCCACCGCGACTTCAGCCGCGCCTTCGAGCGCGCCGTGTTCCGTGCGCGCATCCCGATGGCCTACTCCTCGGGCTTCAACCCCCACCCTCGGATCTCCTATGCCGGCGCCGCCCCCACGGGCTCGGCCAGCGAGGCCGAATACCTCGAGATCGCGCTGGCGCAGGTGCTGGTCCCGGCCGAGGTCCACACCTTGCTCGACGAGGCGCTGCCGCCCGGCCTCGACGTGCTCGACGTGGTCGAGTCGCCCGGCGGGTCGCTCGCCGACCGGCTCGAGGCCAGCCGGTGGCGCATCGACGTCTCCACGCCCCCGACGGCCGTGACGACAGCCGTCTCGATGTTCCTGACCGCCGACGAGGTGCTGGTGGAGCGGATGACCAAGAAGGGCCTGCGCGAGTTCGACGCCCGCGCGGCCGTGCTGTCGCTGTCCGTGGCGGCGTCCCAGCAGCGGGAGGGGACGGCGCTGGAGCTGGTGCTGCGCCACGGTGTGCCCGCCGTACGCCCCGACGACGTGCTCACTGCCCTGACGGCCGTCTCCGGCACGGCCCTGGGGCAGGCGCCCCTCATGACCAGGCTTGCGCAAGGTCCGCTCGAGGAGTCCGGCGAGATCGGCGACCCGCTCGTCTGACGTATGCCGACCCGCGCCGACGATTCTCACGGTGCCGGGATCACCGGGCAGGTGTGCGATACTCGCCACGTTCGACGTGGTTGGTCCGCCAGGCACGCCGAGCCGACGACGTTCTCGCCTGGCCCCCTCAAGGTCAGGCACACCGGATGAAGGTCGACACCAGTTCCGCGACGCGGCTCGTGCATCAGTGACAGGGATGCACACGCACAGCCCAGCGACCGCGGAACGGTGGCCGACACGCATCAGGTGACGCACACGCGGAGGGTGTCGCCGCCACACGAAGGCTTTGCGTCCGAGCATCCTCCCGGGTCTCGAGGCGCCGACACGGCCCCGGAGCTGATCCGGCGCCGGCGAGGAGAGCGACATGCTCGACGACAACCCGAACGAGACCCAGGACCAGGGCAGCGCCGCGGAGTCCCCGGCAGCCACCGCCCCCGTCGTGAAGAGGACGACGCGCAAGACGGCCGCACGCAAGACCGCGACGGCGCCCACCACCGAGGCCACTGCAGAGCCCGCCGCGGCTGCCGCGCCGACGGCTGAGCCCAGCGAGGCCGCGCCTGCCGAGGCGCCAGCGGCGCCTGTGGTGAAGAAGACCACGCGGACGCGGTCGACCGCCAAGAAGGCCGCGGCCGAGAAGCCAGCGTCGACACCCGACGAGGCGGTCGACGGCGAGCCGGCTCCGCCTGCCAAGAAGGCTGCCGCCAAGAGGGCCACCGCCAAGAAGGCAGCGGCCAGGCCGAGCGCCGACGAGGCATCGACCGACAAGCCTGTCGCGAAGAAGACCGCATCCCGGCGCACCGCCAAGAAGGCCGCGACGGTCGACGTGCCGACCGACGCCACGTCCGCGACTGCCGTCGAGCCCGACGGCTCCGAGGCAGCGGACGCGCCCCCGACCGGCGCTCCCGTCCCGCTCTTCCAGCCGCCTGCCGTGACCACGCGCCGCCGGCGTCCGGCGGCCAAGACCGCCGCGGTCGAACCGGTCGCCGACGAGACGACCGACGAGAGCACCGACGAGAACACTGACGAGACGACCGTCGAGACGGCCGAAGAGACGCCCAAGCCTGCGAAGAAGAAGCCGGCCAAGAAGTCGGCCACCAAGAAGTCGGCGACAGCGACGCCGGACGCGGGCGACCCGCCGGCTCAGGTGAGCGACGAGACCGACGAGTCCGACGAGTCCGACGAGTCCGACGAGGATGGCGACGCCGGCGAAGCCAGCGACGGCACCGGCCCGGCACGCCGTCGCCGCCGACGTGGTGGGCGTCGCCGTCGCAAGGGTGGGGACTCCCAGGGCGATGGCTCGGGGGAGACCGACAACGAGTCGGACGCCGAGGACCAGACCGACGACGCTGCGACCGAGACGGACGGCGAGCAGGGCGAGGCCGGCGAGGGCACCTCACGTCGTCGCCGCCGCCGTCGCCGTACGGGCGAGGACGGTGCCGACGAGGGCGAGGACGACGCCAACACGGTGACCCGCGTCCGCAGCCGGCGTGCGGCAGAGGACCAGATCACCGCCATCGCCGGATCCACTCGGCTGGAGGCCAAGAAGCAGCGGCGTCGCGACGGCCGTGAAGCCGGGCGACGCCGCGCCCCCATCGTCAGCGAGGCCGAGTTCCTCGCCCGCCGTGAGGCCGTCGACCGGGTGATGGTGATCCGCCAGCGCAAGGACCTGACCCAGATCGCCGTCCTGGAGGACAAGGTGCTCGTCGAGCACTACGTCGCCCGCGAGTCCCAGACCTCGCTGATCGGCAACGTCTACCTCGGCCGCGTGCAGAACGTCCTTCCCTCGATGGAGGCCGCCTTCATCGACATCGGCAAGGGCCGCAACGCGGTGCTCTATGCCGGTGAGGTCAACTGGGCCGCGCTCGGCCACAAGGACGGACAGGCCCGCAAGATCGAGTCGGTCCTCTCGAGCGGTCAGCCGATCCTCGTCCAGGTCACCAAGGACCCGGTCGGCCACAAGGGCGCCCGACTCACCTCCCAGGTCAGCCTGGCCGGTCGGTTCCTGGTCTACGTGCCCGACGGCACCACCAGCGGGATCTCGCGCAAGCTGCCCGACACCGAGCGCAACCGCCTCAAGTCGCTGCTCAAGGAGATCGTCCCGGACACGGCGGGCGTGATCGTGCGCACCGCTGCCGAGGGGGCCAGCGAGGAGGAGCTCACGCAGGACGTGGAGCGGCTCAAGGCACGCTGGGAGGCCATCGAGGCCAAGACCAAGGGTGGCGCCCCGCAGCTGCTGTACGGCGAGCCCGACCTGACCCTCAAGGTCGTGCGCGACCTCTTCACCGAGGACTTCGCCAAGCTCGTCATCGAGGGCGACGACGCGTGGAGCACCGTCCAGGACTACGTCGCCCAGGTCGCCCCCGACCTGCAGGACCGGCTCGAGAAGTTCGAGCCCGCCACCGAAGGTCGGGCCAGCGGCAAGGACGTCTTCGCCGCGCACCGCATCGAGGAGCAGATCGCCAAGGGACTCGACCGCAAGGTCTGGCTGCCCTCGGGTGGCTCGCTGGTCATCGACCGCACCGAGGCGATGACCGTCGTCGACGTCAACACCGGCAAGTTCACCGGCTCCGGCGGCAACCTCGAGGAGACGGTCACCAAGAACAACCTCGAGGCGGCCGAGGAGATCGTTCGCCAGCTCCGCCTGCGTGACATCGGCGGCATCATCGTCGTCGACTTCATCGACATGGTGCTGGAGTCCAACCGAGACCTGGTCGTTCGTCGACTGGTGGAGTGCCTCGGACGGGACCGCACCCGCCACCAGGTGGCCGAGGTCACCTCGCTGGGCCTGGTCCAGATGACCCGCAAGCGCATCGGCACCGGCCTGCTGGAGGCCTTCAGCACCGACTGCCAGCACTGCCAGGGCCGCGGAGTCGTCGTGACTGCCGAGCCCGTGGAGCCCAAGGGCGAGGACGACGACGACCGTCGCAGTGGCGGTGGTCGACGCAGCCGAGGCCGTGGGCGCGGCGACGGCGGCTCACCCTCGCCATCCGGTGGCTCGGCGGCGACTCCGTCGCCGGCCGACGTGGCGGCCATGCCGCGTTCGGAGAAGCCTGCGGACACCGCGCCCGAGGTCGAGACCCCGGGAGCGCCGGCGACCCCTGACGAGCCGACCACGAAGGACACGCCGTCCGTCGACGTCCTCGTCGAGGAAGCGTCACCGGAGTCCCCACCGCCCGCTCAGTCGACCGAGACGCCTGCTGCGGCAGCCGACGTCGTGCCGGCCGAGGAGGTGCCCGCCGAGGAGGTCCCGGTCGAGGAGTCGCCCAAAGGAGCCGCGGGGGCTGCTGGGCCGGTGGCGCCGGCGGAGCCGGAGAAGCCGCGAGTCGTGACCCGCACGCGCCGTCGTTCGGCGACCCGCCCCGCTGGTCCGCCGGTCGTCCCGGCGTCGGTCGACGGTGCAGGCGCTCAGCCCGACAGCACCGCCGGCCTGCCGGCAAGCGCGCAGGGAGAGCTCGGCCTCGACCACGCCGGCTCTGCCGACGACACCCCCCACGTGGAGCACGTGCCGATCAAGAAGAGGGGCGCGCGCAAGCGCTGATCGGCGTCGCGAACCGGCTCCTGGGTCGACGTTTTGACCCAGTCGCCTCCCTCGCCGTAAAGTCGCTCCTTGTGCGCCTCGGCGTACCACCAGTCTTTTTACCTGATTTCACCGTGCCAGCCAGTGGCAACCGCTTGGACCTGAGGAGAGTGAGTCCGCCGTGTACGCAGTCGTGCGCAGTGGCAGCAAGCAGCAGAAGGTTGCTGTTGGCGACGTCATCGAGATCGACAAGATGGACCTGAAGGCCAACACGGTCGGCAGCACCCTGTCTCTCCCCGTGCTCATGGTCGTCGACGGCGAGAAGGTCACCGCGACCGGTCTCGACAAGGCCGCCGTGACCGTGGAGATCCTGGGGGCGACCAAGGGCCCCAAGATCATCATCCAGAAGTACAAGAACAAGACCGGCTACAAGAAGCGCCAGGGTCACCGCCAGAAGTACACCCAGGTCAAGGTCACCGACATCTCCCTCTGAGCGTCCGCTCAGACCCCGGCACTGCGAGAAGGACTGAACTCATGGCACACAAGAAGGGCGCCGCGTCCACCAAGAACGGCCGCGACTCAAACAGCCAGCGCCTCGGTGTGAAGCGCTTCGGTGGCCAGGCGGTCAACGCCGGCGAGATCATCGTGCGTCAGCGTGGCACCCACTTCCACCCGGGTTCGGGTGTCGGGCGGGGCGGCGACGACACGCTCTTCGCGCTGATCGCCGGTGCCGTGGAGTTCGGCACCAAGCGCGGCCGCAAGGTCGTCAACATCGTGCCTGGCGAGTGACCTGAGCCTCACGTCACGCACACATACTTCGACGAAGGGCGTCCCTAGACTTCTGGGGGCGCCCTTCGTGCCATTTCTTCTTCTTCCTAAGGACCTCCCATGGCAGTACCCACCTTCGTCGACCAGGTCACGCTGCACATCAGCGCCGGCCGAGGAGGCAACGGTGTCGCGTCGGTCCACCGGGAGAAGTTCAAGCCTCTCGGCGGTCCCGACGGCGGCAACGGCGGCCCCGGCGGCTCGGTGATCCTGCGCGTGGACCCCGACGTCACCACGCTGATCGACTTCCACCACGGCAACCACCGCAAGGCCGAGCACGGGGGGCACGGAGCCGGCGCGCACCGCAACGGTGGTCACGGTGCCGACCTGATCCTTCCCGTTCCCGACGGCACGCTGGTCAAGCGTCTCGACGGCGAGGTGCTCGGTGACATGGTCGGAGCCGGCACCGAGATGGTGATCGCCCAGGGCGGGCGCGGCGGCCTGGGCAATGCTGCCCTGGCGAGCAGCAAGCGCAAGGCTCCCGGTTTCGCCCTGCTCGGCGAGCCGGGCGACGAGATCGATGTCCGCCTCGAGCTCAAGGTCGTGGCAGACGTCGGCCTCGTCGGCTTCCCGAGCGCCGGCAAGTCCTCGCTGATCGCGGCGATGTCGCGAGCCCGGCCCAAGATCGCCGACTACCCGTTCACCACGCTGGTTCCCAACCTGGGCGTCGTCCGAGCCGGTGAGGTCACCTTCACCGTCGCCGACGTGCCCGGCCTGATCGAGGGTGCAGCCGACGGGCGCGGTCTCGGCCACGACTTCCTGCGTCACATCGAGCGGTGCGCCGCGCTCGTCCATGTCGTCGACACGGCCACCATCGAGCCCGGACGCAACCCGCTCGACGACCTCGACGTGATCGAGAACGAGCTGAGCAGGTATGGCGGGCTCGAGGACCGGCCGCGCCTGGTGGCCCTGAACAAGGTCGACGTCCCCGACGGCAGCCAGATCGCCGACATGGTCCGCGACGACCTGGCCGAGCGTGGGATGCGGGTCTTCGCCGTCAGTGCTGCCTCCGGTGAGGGGCTCCAAGCCCTGACCTATGCGATGGCCGACATCGTCGCGCAGGCCCGGGCGGCGGTCCCTGTCGTCGAGGCCACCCGGATCGTGCTGCGCCCCACCGCCGTCGACGGCGGTGGCGAGTTCGAGATCACCGAGTCCCCCGAGGGGTGGCGCGTGCGCGGTCCCAAGCCGGAGCGCTGGGTGCGTCAGACCGACTTCAGCAACGAGGAGGCAGTGGGCTTCCTGGCCGACCGGCTCAACCGGATCGGCATCGAGGACCGGCTGGTCAAGCTGGGCGCCCAGGAGGGCGACGCGGTGATCATCGGCCAGGAGGGCAACGCGGTCGTGTTCGACTTCAAGCCCAGCGTCGAGGCCGGCGCCGAGATGCTCGGTCGGCGTGGCGAGGACGAGCGGTTGCGTGAGGAGCGGCCCTCCGCGACCCGCCGCCGCGACATCCAGGAGCAGATGCCGGAGCGGTCGGAGAACGAGACCCGCGCCGACGTCGCGCGCCGCATCGACAGGTCCGGCAAGGCAGCGCCCAAGCAGACCAACAGCTCGGGCATCGGCCCGATGTCCTACGAGATCGGCTCGAAGGACGACCCCGACCGGGACGGCGAGGAGTGAGCGACCGCACCGACCTGGTGGGTCGGTCGCGCCGGATCGTGGTCAAGGTCGGCTCGTCGTCGCTCACCTCGGCCTCCGGCGGGATCGATCCGGAGCGCGTCCGCCGCCTCGTCGACGTGCTGGCCACCACTCGGGCAAGCGGCGCCGAGGTGGTGCTCGTGTCCTCGGGAGCGATCGCGGCCGGACTCTCGCCGCTGGGGCTGACCAAGCGTCCGCGCTCGCTCGCCGCCCAGCAGGCTGCTGCGTCCGTCGGGCAGGGGCTGCTGGCCCACCGCTACCAGGAGGAGTTCGACCGGCACGGTCTCGTCACCGGTCAGGTGCTGCTCACTGTCGACGACGTCATCCGGCGGGCCCACTACCGCAACGCCTACCAGACGTTCGCCAAGCTGCTCGAGCTCGGCGTGCTCCCGATCGTCAACGAGAACGACACCGTCGCCACCTCCGAGATCCGCTTCGGCGACAACGACCGGCTGGCAGCGCTCGTCGCGCACCTGGTCCACGCCGACCTGCTCCTCCTCCTCTCCGACGTCGACGGGCTCTATGACGGCCCGCCGTCGAGCCCCGGCACACGGCTGGTCCCGGCGGTGCGCTCGGAGGCCGACCTGGCGGCCGTCCGGATCGGGTCCACGGGCGCCGCCGGCCTGGGCACCGGGGGGATGGCGACCAAGCTGGACGCAGCCCGGATCGCCACCGGCGCCGGGATCCCCGTGATCCTCACCTCCGCCGAACAGTCCGGGGCCGCGCTCGCGGGCGACGAGGTCGGCACGGTCTTCTGGCCGACCGGCAAGCGCCGCCCGACCCGGCTGCTCTGGCTCGCGCACGCCAGCGAGCCCAAGGGCTCCCTCGTCCTCGATCCCGGCGCAGTCAGGGCCGTTGCCGAGCGCCGAGCCTCCCTCCTCGCAGCGGGGATCACGGGCGTCACCGGCGCCTTCGACGCCGGCGACCCGGTCTCGCTCGTCGACCCGGCAGGGGTCGAGGTGGCGCGGGGCCTGGTGAACTTCGATGCCGACGAGCTGCCGGGGCTGCTCGGACGATCGAGCCAGGACCTGAAGCGCGAGCTGGGGTCGGCATACGAGCGCGAGGTCGTGCACCGCGACGACCTCGTCGTCCTCTGAGTCGTCCCGCTCAGGAACCCCCGACCGCCCACACGGCGGCGGCCCGGGCCAGCCCGGCGTTGTCGAGACCGATCTCGCGCCGGAGGACTGCGTCGACCTGGGCCGCCGTGAGGGGTCCCGCCTGCCCGAGGCGGGGGCGCTCGGCGGTGAACGCGTCCATCAGGTCCCACAGGCTCTCAGGACCGCGGGTCGCGGCGAGATAGGTGCACGCGGCGGCTGCCAGCTCATAGCTGAGCTCGGGAACGGCGTAGAAGTCGACTCCGTTGGCCAGGGCGGGGACGGCCGTGCCGAGGCGTGCCACGACGTAGGCCGCCATGCGTCGTCGTTGCTCGGCGCTGTAGTGGGTGCGGGAGACGTATTCGGCGGCACCCTCCACCAGCCACGTGGGACTCGCCGCGTCCTTGGTGCCCAGCGCCACGTGGGCCACCTCGTGGCGAAGCAGGAACTCGCGCTGCAGGCCGTTGTGTGCCACGTCCGGATTGACGATGAAGCGGACGGCAGCGACCTCGTCGGAGCCGGGGCGCACCGGGACGGGGTAGGCCACGCCACCGGTCTCGAAGACCTGCATGGGGGTGCGCCTCTCCAGGCCGGTGAGGTCGGAGACGTCGTAGGCCACCAGCTGTCCGGACCAGTCCGGCACGGCTGCGAGGACCGTCTCGCGCGAGGCCTCGAGGTCGAGCATGACGGCATCTGCATAGAGGGCGGTGTCCTCGTCGAACAAGGCCAGGATCGAGCCGCTCTCGCGCACGACGACGTGGTCGAGGTCCCAGGGATCCGGGATCCACCCCGCACGACGGTCGCGTCCGGCATCGCGATCGTTGACGAGCGCCACCACGCCCTCGTCCTCGCTGAAGGTGTAGAGCAGGCGCTGCGTCACGCTGCGTTGCTCGTAGCCGTCGAGGCGCATGGTGAAGTCGACCGGCATGCGGAGCTCGCCGTCCTCCGGCGCGGCGTCGGTGGCGCGCCGGCCCACGGGCGCCAGGCGCACGTCGGTGACGGGCATCGCTGCCAGGTTGTCGAACCAGCGAGCCTGGGTGGCCACGAACTGGAGCGCATCGTCGTCCACGGTCGACAGGAAGTCGTCGCGATCGCCTCCTCGCAGCGCCGCGTCGCGTCGCTCGACGATGTCGAGGGCGGCGTCTCGGAACTGGCTCGGGCTCAGGGGCTCAGGCGGGGCCGGGCGGGCAGGCGGCGGGTCGCTCACCAACGTGCAGGCGGCGCAGGACAGTGCCGTGAGGAGGGACGCGACGATCCCCACCCTCGCCCCCGACCGCATGGGTCCAGCGTACGGGCAAGGACGACGCACAGTGTCGAGACGGCCGAGACGATGGGAGACGGGGACCTGCCCCCGCGTAGGCTTGGGCAGTCATGACCATGCCACCCGGGCCGCCCGTCTACCTCGACCACGCCGCGACGACGCCGATGCTCCCCGCCGCGATCGAGGCGCTCACCCAGCGGCTGGCGCAGGTCGGCAACGCCAACTCGCTGCACGCCTCGGGCCGAGGCGCCCGTCGGGTCGTGGAGGAGTCTCGCGAGACCATCGCCCGCGCCCTGGGGGCCAGGCCCGCCGACGTCGTCTTCACGGCGGGCGGGACCGAGTCGGACAACCTGGCGCTCAAGGGGATCTTCTGGGCCCGTCGTGCCGAGGACCCCCGCCGGGTCCGCATCCTCGCGTCCGCGATCGAGCACCACGCCGTCCTCGACCCGCTGGTCTGGCTCGCCGAGGCGGAGGACGCCGAGGTGGAGCTGATCGGAGTGGACGCACAAGCCCGGCTGCAGGTCGACGCGCTCCGGACGGCGATCGAGCGTGACCCTGCGTCGGTGGCCCTGATCTCGGTCATGTGGGCCAACAACGAGGTCGGCACTCTCCAACCGCTCGACGAGGTCGTCGCCCTGGCAGCCGAGCACGGCATCCCGGTCCACACCGACGCGGTGCAGGCCATCGGCGCCGTACCCGTCGACTTCGCCGCGTCCGGCGTCGACGCGCTGAGCCTGACCGGTCACAAGGTGGGCGGTCCCTATGGGGTCGGTGCTCTCGTCGTCCGCCGTGACCTGCAGGTCTCGGCGCTGGTCCACGGCGGTGGGCAGGAGCGCGACATCCGCAGCGGCACCCTCGACCCGCCGGCGATCGCCGGGCTGGCGGCGGCCGTGGAGGCATCCGTCAAGACGCAGGCCGAGCACGCCGAGCGGATCGGCTCACTGCGCGACCAGCTGGTGCGGCGAGTGATCGAGGTCGTCCCCGATGCACACCTCCACGGACACCCGGTGGATCGTCTTCCGGGCAACGCCCACCTGGGGTTTCCCGGTTGCGAGGGCGACTCGCTGCTGATGCTGCTCGATGCCCGGGGCATCGAGTGTTCGACGGGTTCAGCCTGCAGCGCCGGCGTGCCGCAGCCGTCCCACGTCCTGCTGGCGATGGGTTGTGACCCCGACCAGGCACGTCACTCGCTGCGTTTCTCGCTCGGCCACACCTCCACGGAGGCCGACGTCGACGCGTTGGTCGAGGCGATCGGTCCCGTGGTCGAGCGCGCCCGCGCGGCCAAGGCGGGCGTGCGCTGATGAAGGTCCTGGCCGCCATGTCGGGCGGGGTCGACTCGGCCGTTGCTGCCGCGCGCGCGGTCGCGGCCGGTCACGACGTCACCGGCATCCACCTCGCGCTGTCGCGCAACCCGAAGTCCTACCGCACCGGCGCCCGCGGCTGCTGCACGATCGAGGACAGCAACGACGCACGCCGGGCCGCCGACGTGATCGGCATCCCGTTCTATGTCTGGGACCTCTCCGACGCCTTCCACGAGGAGGTCGTCGAGGACTTCATGGCCGAGTACGCCGCCGGCAGGACCCCCAACCCGTGCCTGCGCTGCAACGAGAAGATCAAGTTCGCGGCGGTGCTGGACCGGGGGATGGCGCTCGGCTTCGACGCGGTCGCCACGGGGCACTACGCCCAGCTCCGCACCGGTGACGACGGGATGATCGAGATGCACCGCGCCCTCGACCACGCCAAGGACCAGTCCTACGTCCTCGGTGTCCTGACCCAGGAGCAGCTTGCGCACTCGCTCTTCCCGCTGGGTGACACCACCAAGGACGTCGTACGCCGCGAAGCAGCCGATCGGGGCCTGCTGGTCGCCGACAAGCCCGACTCCCACGACATCTGCTTCATCGCCGACGGTGACAACGCAGGCTGGCTGCGGGAGAAGCTGGGCGACCGCAACCCCAATACCGGCGGCGACATCGTCGACTCCGCGACGGGTGAGGTGCTCGGACACCACGAGGGCACGGTCGGCTTCACCATCGGGCAGCGGCGCGGGCTGCGGCTCGGGGTGCCTGCCCCCGACGGCAAGCCGCGGTTCGTGCTCGACATCGAACCTGTCTCCGGGACGGTCTCGGTCGGACCGCGCGCCGGGCTGCAGATCGACCGGATCACCGGCATCCGGCCCCGCTGGTGCGGCACCGTGCCCGAGGTCCTCGACGGTCCCGCGGTGACGGTCCAGCTGCGGGCCCACGGAGCGGAGCACCGGGCGGTCGTCGCCGTACGACCCGCCGGAGCGTCATCCGAAGGTGCACCCATGGGCGTGGCCTCGGACGGATCAGGGAGCGGCTCCGTCGAGATCGAGCTGCTCGAGCCGGCCGAGGGCATCGCGCCCGGACAGGCCGCCGTGATCTATGACGGCAGCAGGGTCGTCGGGTCGGCCACCATCAGTGGCACCGGTCGCAGCCACGCGCTGGCCCAGACCCTGCAGCGGGTCGCCACGTGAGCCTGGCCACCGGCATCGGATCGATGCCCGGCGACGACGACCGTGACTACGCCGAGGCCGTCCGCGTCGCCCTCGGGGAGCTGCCGGACCTGCCGTTCGTGCCCGAGGTCCCCGGTCGTGGGGTCGCTGCCGGCATGATCGGGCGCGCCCTGGCGGTCGTCGACGGCCTGGGCATCGACCTGCAGCCGGCCGGCTGGCGCCTGACCGACGCCTCGGGAGTCGACCACCGACGGGCCCGGTCGCTGCTGGCCCAGGACCTCGACCAGGTGGAGGAGCAGGCGCAGGGACGGACCGGTATCTTCAAGACCCAGGTGGCCGGACCGTGGACGCTCGCCGCGACGGTGGAGAAGCCGCGCGGTGACAAGGTGCTCTCCGACCACGGAGCGCGACGCGAGCTGACGCAGGCCCTGGCCGAGGGGCTGCGCACGCACGTGGCCGACCTCCGCCGCCGGCTTCCCGGCGTCGAGCGCCTGGTCGTCCAGGTGGACGAACCCATGCTGCCAGCGGTGATGAACGCCGCGGTCCCGACCGCCTCCGGCTTCGGCCGGCATCGCACCGTCCATCCGCCCGAGGCCTCGGCCGCCCTCGAGACGGTCCTCGGAGCCATCAGCGAAGCCGGTGCGGAGCCCTGGGTCCACTCGTGCGCACCGGGCGTTCCCTGGGGCATGCTCGCAGGTGCCGGGGCCCGAGGGCTGCTCGTCGACCACGACCTGCTCGGCCCGGCCGACCTCGACGCCCTGGCTCAGGCGCTGGACGACGGGCTGGTCGTCGGGCTCGGGGTGGTGCCGTCGACCGACCCCGTCGCCATACCGACCGATGCGGTCCTCACCGAGCGCGTGCTGCGCTGGCTCGACATGCTCGGCCTCGACGCCGGCGAGGTGGGGAACAGGCTCGTGATCGCTCCCGCCTGTGGTCTCGCTGGCGCCACGCGTGACTGGTCGCGGACCGCCCTGACGCTGGCCCGCAGCACAGCCGCCAACCTGACCTGAGCGGCTGCCCCGGGGGAGCTCAGCCGACGCTGATGCCGAGCGCCTGCAGCGAGGAGTCGACGGCGACGCCGTTCCACCGACCTGCCTCGCCGAGGAGGTAGTGGCCCAGCCGGCCCATGTCGACCAGCTCCGCGCTGGTGGCGACGGTTCGGGCGCGCCGGACGTAGCGCTCGGTCTCGGTGAACGAGGTGATCCGGTCTGCCCGGCCGTGGGCGGCGACCAGTGAGCGCCCGGCCAGCGTGCGCACCGGGTCCTGGGCCGACCACCACGGCGCGAGCCCCACGACACCCACGACCGACGGGTCGTCGGCGACGTGTACGGCGACCCGCGCACCCATCGAGTGCCCGAGGACGACGACCGGCACACCGCCGTGGGCTGCCCGCAGCTCGTCCAGCGCCCAGCGTGCGTCCGCGGTCGCCCCGGCTCCGCCGTTCCACCCACGCTGGCGATAGCGGAGCAGCGACACCCCGACCCCTGCCCGGCCGAGGTCACCGGCGATGGAGCGGGCCATCCAGGCCGATCGCAGCCAGGACGCGCTCCGGCCACCGACCGGCTCCTGCGAGTGGGGCCGGCCGCCGTGGAGCATCAGGACGAGCGCGTCGGGGCTCGTCGGTCCGCCGTAGGAGCTCAGGGTCGGGGAGGGCACACTCATCCTTCGTCACGGTCGGGCTGGTGGATGGGTTGCACTCGGCATACGTCGATCAATGGACGCCGGCGCCTGTGGGGCCCTCGGGACCGTCGGTGGCGAGCTCCTCGTGCTTGACGTCGAGGAAGAGCCACACGATCGTCGAGGCGGCCAGCATCATCAGCGCGCCGGTGAAGAAGGCCATCGTCGCGCCGTCGGTGAACGCGCCGAGGCTCGCCAGCCCGGTCAGGGCTTCCTGGTCGAGCCCGGGCGCCGCGGCGGCGAGCGTCGGGGCGAGCTCGGCAGCGCGGTCCTGGGTGAAGTGCAAGGAGACGGTGCTGAGTGTCGCGAGGCCGACGGCGCCGCCGACCTGCTGCATCGTGTTGAGCACCCCGGACCCGATGCCGGTATCCTCGAGCCGCAGGTGGTGCACGGCGACGAGGGTGAGCGGCACGAAGTTGAGCCCCATCCCGAACGCCATCAGCACGATGAACGGCAGGAGCTGGGTCCAGTAGTCCACGCCTCCCCCGAGGGGGTTGGCCGGGCTGCTGCCCAGGATCGAGGCCGGGTCCTCCGGCACGGTGATGCGGCTGAAGCCGTAGAGGGCGGTCGCCGACAGCAGGGTGCCGATCCCGGAGAGGTAGCGCGGGTCGACGTGGCTGATCAGCTTGGAGGCGGCCGTGGCGGAGATGATCATCGCGATCGAGAACGGCAGGAACGCCACACCCGTCCGCATCGGGGTGTAGCCCACGACGTTCTGGATGAACAGCGAGAGGAAGAAGAACATCGCGAACATCGCAGCCGGGGTGATCATCATGACCGCGAAGGCCGCGGCCCGGTTCTTGTTGCGGAAGATCCGGAACGGCATGAGCGGGTGCTCGACGCGCGACTCGACGAGCAGGAAGACCCCGAGCAGGGCGACGCCCCCGAGGAGGCTGATGATCGTCGTGGTGTCGGTCCAGCCGTGCCTCGCGTCGCCTGCCCGGGAGAGGCCGTAGACGATGGCGAGCAGGCCGCCGGTGCCGGTGATCGCGCCCGGGATGTCGAGCCAGCCGGTGTGGCGCTCCGACTCGTCGAAGTAGCGCGGGGCCATGATGGCGGCCGCCAGCCCGATGGGCACCACGATCAGGAACGTGTAGCGCCAGCCCGCGATGCCGAGCGGGTAGTCGAGACCGGTCAGCCAGCCGCCGAGGAGCAGGCCGACCGCGGCCCCGACCCCGGCCATGGCGGCATAGACCGCGAAGGCGCGGTTGCGCTCCTTGCCGGCCGGGAACGTGGTGGTGATCAGCGCCAGCGCGGCGGGGGAGGCCATGGCGGCGCCCGTGCCCTGGAGGGCGCGCGCCGCGAGCAGCATGAACTCGTTCTGCGCGACGCCACCGATCAGCGAGGCGAGGGCGAAGACGAGGACGCCGATGATGAAGACGCGACGACGGCCGTAGAGGTCGGCCAGCCGGCCGCCGAGCAGCAGGAAGCCGCCGAAGGTCAGGGCATAGCCGGTCACGATCCAGGAGAGGTTGGCGTCGGCGATGTCGAGGTCGTTGCCGATGAAGGGGAGGGCGATGTTGGCGATGGTGGAGTCGAGCACCACCATCAGCTGCGCCAGCGAGATGAGCACGAGCGCCATGCGCAGCTTCTTGTGCTGCTCGGGGTCACCTCGTCGGTGGCCCGGGCGGTGTCGGTCATGAGGAGTCCTTGGGAGTGTGTGTCGAGCGATGAGTGGGGCGGGGGTCAGGAGGAGGCTGTCGGCAGATGCGGACAGCCCGTGGCCGGAAGGATGATCTGGTCGATCACCTGGGCGATCAGGTCGGGGGTCGCCTCCTCGCCGAGGAGGAACACGCGGTGCAGCACGATGCCCGGCAGGGCGGGGGCCAGGAGCTCGACGTCGACGCCCTCGGCGATCTCCCCGCGAGCCTTGGCGCGGTCGAAGATCGCCCGCGCCGCCGCGATCTTGGGCCCGATGAAGTCGCGCCGGTAGGTCTCCGCGAACTCCGCGTCGCGAGCCATCGCGGTGACCACGGCGGCGAGGACGGACAAGGTGCGCGCGTCGCGGAAGCCGCCCAGCTCGCAGTGCAGCGTGAAGAGGTCCTCGCGCAGGCTCCCGGTGTCCGGAAGTGCACCGGATGCCTTCTGTGAGCACACCGCGTCAACGACCAGCGCCTGCTTGCTCGACCAACGCCGATAGAGCGTGGCCTTGCTCGCCTTGGCCGCCGACGCCACTGCGTCCATGGTCAACCGGTCATAACCGACGTCCGCGAGGACATCGAGCGTGGCTTCGAGGATCTCGCGCTCGCGATCGCCCTCCACGCGCGGTCGGGCGCTCGGGGCCTCGGTGGGCGAGGTCATGATGGTTCCCTTCATGAAACGAAACTGTTTCGTTCCACCGAACCGTACGCCCCCGAGGGCGATGGAACAAGTCCGTTTCATGCATGACCTGCGGCCGCCACCGCGATCGTCGGTGGCGGCAGGCAAACTACCCCCATGAGCGACTCGGAGACCGCCGCTATCCAGCCCGCCCCGCCCGAGGCTCGCGACCGACACCAGGAGCTGAGCGAGCTGCTCGAGGACGCCCGCTGGCGCTACTACGTCCTCGACGACCCGACGATGTCCGACGCCGACTTCGACGCCGCCATGCGCGAGCTGGAAGGGCTGGAGGAGGTCCACCCGGAGCTGCGGACCCCGGACTCGCCGAGCCAGACGGTGGGCGGCGCCGTCTCCACCGAGTTCACGGCCGTCGACCACCTCCAGCCGATGGAGAGCCTCGACAACGCCTTCTCCTTCGACGAGCTCGCAGCGTGGCACACCCGGCTCGCGCGCGACGGCGTCGAGTCGGCCGACCTGCTGTGCGAGCTGAAGGTCGACGGGCTGGCCATCAACCTGCTCTACGAACAGGGCCGGTTGGTGCGCGCCCTCACGCGCGGTGACGGTCGGACCGGAGAAGACGTCACCCCCAACGTGAAGACGATCGAGTCCGTGCCCCATCGCCTCACCGCCACCGACGAGTTCGCGGTCCCCGAGCTGGTCGAGGTCCGGGGCGAGGTGTTCCTGCCCGCTGAGGCGTTCGAGCGGCTCAACGCAGCCATGGCCGACGCGGGCAAGCAGCTGTTCGCCAACCCGCGCAACGCCGCAGCAGGCTCCCTGCGCCAGAAGGACCCCAAGGTCACCGCCACCCGGGCCCTCGGCATGGTCTGCCACGGGCTCGGCGCGCGCCGAGGCTTCGAGCCGACCGCACAGTCCGCCTCCTACGCCGCGATGCACGCGTGGGGGCTGCCCGTCTCCGACCAGGTCAAGGTCGTTGCCACGTTGGCCGAGGTCCAGGCCTACATCGAGCACGTCGGCGACAACCGGCACACCATCGTGGGCTACGAGATCGACGGCGTGGTCGTCAAGGTCGACGACGTCAGCCTCCAGCGGCGCCTCGGCTCGACCAGCCGCGCCCCCCGGTGGGCGATCGCCTACAAGTACCCGCCCGAGGAGGTCAATGCCAAGCTCCTCGACATCGCGGTCAACGTCGGTCGCACGGGTCGTGTCACGCCGTACGGCGTCATGGAGCCCACGCTGGTCGCGGGCTCCACGGTGGAGAACGCCACCCTCCACAACGCCCACGAGGTCAAGCGCAAGGACGTCCGGCCCGGGGACACCGTCATCCTCCGCAAGGCCGGAGACGTCATCCCCGAGATCCTCGGTCCGGTGCTGGGGCTGCGACCCAAGGGTCTGCGCCCCTGGCGCATGCCGACCCGCTGCCCTGCCTGCAAGACCGCGCTGGTCCAGCAGAAGGAGGGCGACAAGGACCTCCGCTGCCCCAATCACGAGAAGTGCCCGGCCCAGGTGCGCGAGCGGGTCTTCCACGTCGCGGGTCGGGGCGCCTTCGACATCGAGGGCCTGGGCTACGAGGCGGCCGCCGCCCTGCTCGGGGCCGGTGCGATCAGCAACGAGGGCGACCTGTTCGGCCTCGACGAGGCGGCGCTGCTGACGGCGCCGTTGTTCACGCGCGCCCCCAAGCGTGGCGAGGACGGGCCTCAGCTGTCGGCCAACGGGCTGCGCCTGCTGGCCAACCTGCACGAGCGCAAGGAGCGGGTGCCGCTGTGGCGGGTCCTGGTGGCGCTGTCGATCCGGCACGTCGGTCCGACTGCGGCGCGCGCGCTGGCGACGCAGTTCGGCTCGATGACTGCGATCGTGGAGGCTGACGAGCAGAGGCTCGCCGACACCGACGGCGTCGGCCCGACGATCGCGGCGTCGGTGCGGACCTGGTTCGACGGGCCCGAGCAGGCCTGGCACCGAGAGATCGTCCGGAAGTGGCGCGAGGCCGGGGTGACGATGGAGGACCAGCGCGACGAGTCGGTCAGCCGCACCCTGGAAGGCCTGACCATCGTGGTCACGGGCTCGCTCGAGAACTACACCCGAGACTCGGTCAAGGAGGCGATCATCCTCCGCGGTGGCAAGGCCTCGGGCTCGGTGTCGAAGAAGACCGACTTCGTCGTCGTCGGCGACAACGCGGGCTCCAAGGCGGACAAGGCCGAGCAGCTCGGCCTGACGATCCTCGACGAGGCCGGCTTCGTCCGGCTGTTGGCGCAGGGGCCCGGTCCTGCGGGCGAACAGCCGTCCTGAACGCAACTTCCTGCCGCGCGGCCGTGTCTCATCCGGCAAGCCGGTAGAGGCCGGCTCTCATCATCTCGGAGGTAGTCGTGCGCCTGGTCCCCACCATCACAGCGGCTTTGGTCGTCACCCTGGCACCCGCATCGCCCCTCGTCGCCCCGGGCGCTTCCGCGGAGGCCGCGGCGAAGACCTGCGCCGGCGAACGCGCCACCATCGTCGGCAACGCGAGGAGCAACCGGATCACCGGCACGCCCAAGCGCGACGTGATCTGGGCCGGTGACGGCAACGACCGGATCGCCGGCCTCGGCGGTGACGACGTGATCTGCGGGGGTGAGGGGGCCGACCGGATCTCGGGCGGCCCCGACGACGACCGGATCTATGGCGAGCTCGACAGCTATCGAGCCGACCAGTTCGGCCGGCTGCGGCGCACCGGCGACACCATCGCGCCCGGCGCGGGCAACGACCATGTCGAGCCGGGCTACGACGCCCGCGCGGTCACGCCCGGGGTCCGGGTCGACCCCGACACGATCACCTATCGCGACGCCCCCGCCCCTGCGGTCGTCGACCTCCGCGGCGGACCGGCCACCGTCGGCGCCGACGGCGCGGACACGGTCGTGGTCGCGGCCGGCTCGCCGATCGGGTTCGTCGGCACGCCGTACGACGACGTCATCCGCGGCACCTACAAGGACGACCGGCTGCTCGGCATGGCCGGCAACGACCAGATCTTCGGACAGGACGGCGACGACCTCATCACCCCGGACGGCCACGAGAGCGCGGGCTCAGACTTCGTCGACGGGGGCTCGGGTGACGACTCGATCAACAGCCACGCTGGCTACGACACGCTGTTGGGCGGCCCCGGAACGGACGCGATCGTGTCGACGTCGATCAACCGGCTGGCCGTCAAGGGTGGCTCCGGGGCAGACGTCGTGACGGTCCCGGTGCCGGGGGAGACCGGCTTCAACGTGGTGGGCAACAGCGGCCAGGACAAGCTGCGGATGGTCGCCTACGCCAACCCGGCGATCGTCCCGACCGTGCGGCTCGACCAGCGCAACGGACGGACCGTGGTGACCAGGCTCCAGCCCACCGCCGTGACCGGGAAGTTCCAGAGCTTCATCGAGGTCTCCCTACCGGGCAACGCACGGACGATCTACAAGGGGACCAAGAAGGGCGAGGTGATCGACGCTCACCCCGACTTCGCGGCGGTGATCAAGGCCCGCGGCGGTGCCGACGTGCTCACCGGGTCCAACCTCAAGGACACGTTGATCGGTGGCAGGGGCTTCGACATCGGCCTCGGCAAGGACGGCAAGGACCGCTGCAAGCTGATCGAGCGGCGCAAGAGCTGCTGAGGTTCGGGGACAGGCTCGTCGGTCGTCCTCAACCGCCAGGCGCTTCCGGCTGGCTGGTGGGTCGGGGCGCGGGATTCTGCAGTCATTCCTCACCTTCTGCACGCGGACGCAGTTCCATCCACACGTCGTCCGGCCCACCCATCGTGTCGACTTCACGCCGGGTCTCGACGAAACCGGCGCGCTCGTAGAACGCTTGGGCCACCGCGTTGCCGTCCATGTAGGCCACCGTGATCAGGTCAGCGCAGTCGCGCGTGGCGTCGATGACGCTGCGCAGCAGGGCCCGACCCGTTCCCTCGGCCTGGCGCTCGGGGCGCACATACAGCTTCCACAGGTCCACGACTCGGTCCTCGACCCCGTACATCGCCATGCCGGTGATCTCGCCGCCATCTTCCGCGACCCAGACCCGCCCATCTGCAATCGCCGACATCGTGCCACTTTCGGTCCACCACGAGGCGAGCACCTGCTGCACGTACTCCTCGCCCACCAACGGCGTGTAGGTCGGTGGCCACGTGGCTCGTCCGACCGCCAACACGCCCGTGAGGTCGGCCGGCTGGGCAAGGCGAATCACGGTCATGCCGACATTGTGCTGCCCGCCTCTCGCCGGTAGGTACGGCATGCCCGGCACGGTGCCGACGCAACTCGCGCAGCCAACAGGGACACACCCAGTTGGACGAAAGGTTGGGTGCTGCCAGGGCAGTTGCGACATTGTCCACAGAGTCGATTGGGCCTTGATTCGAACATGCGTTCGGGAGATGATGGACCATGGCCACGGACACCGTCACTCCCGCCGCGATGATCGCGGAGATCCGCGAGGTGACCGCGGCGTTGCACTCGGCGCAGACGAGGATGTTCGCCATGGCCGCGGAGTGGGCCGACGCCCATCCAGAGCTGGACGCCACGAGGGCGACAGGCAGGTGCATCCACGGGTGCCCGACCGGCGGCCTGCCGGGAGAGGACTTCGGCGGCGGCTGCGCAGGAGGCTGCGTCGGCGACCTCGACGGCTTCGACGACGCATTCATCCCGCAGGTGAGGTGGGACGCGCCAGCGGCCTTCGGAGCCGCGATCGGTCGCTCCACCAACGCGGCGTCGTTCCTGATCCGCGACGCCCTCCTGGTGCGCCACCGACTTCCGCGTCTGTGGGCCAACGTGCTGGCTGGTCGGGTCGAGCCAACCAAGGCGCGGATGGTGGCGCGCTCGATCATCGGCCGGCCACGCGACGTGTCCGACTACGTCGACACCCACGTCGCCGACATCGCGCACAAGATCGGGATGGTGGCACTGGAGAAGAAGCTCGACGAGGCGATGCTGCGCCTGCACCCGGAGCAGCGCGAGGCAGACCAGCTCGAGGCCCTCGACCGTCGCTTTGTCCGGCTCGACGAGACCTCCATCAACCACACGGGGGTCGCCGACATGGCGATCCGTGGGGACTTCAAGGACCTGTTCGACTTCGACCGCAGCATCGCCCGGGTCGCCACCGCCCTGGCCGCCCAGGACGCAGCCCTCGGCCTGCCGCCCGAGTCCCTCGACGTACGCCGCTCGCGTGCCGTCGGCATCATCGCCGATCCCGCTGCCGCGCTGGCCCTGCTCAACGGAGGTGACGCCCCCGCGCCGAACAAGCGCGCCGAGCTGGTGCTGCACATCACCGACGCCAACCTGCTCGGGCTCGACCCTGTGGCCCGTGACGCCACCCGAGACAGAGCCGTGCTCGACCAGCTGGTCCGCGACTGGTGCGGCCGCACCGACACCCACCTGAGCGTACAGCCCGTCATCGACCTCGCGGGTCACGACGAGACCCCGGCACACCAGATCAAGGTCCGCACCCGGATCCGCACAGACCTGATCGCCGGCACGTGCGTCTTCCCGTGGTGCAACAAACCCGCCCGAGCCTGCGACCACGACCACGTCGTCGCGTTCAACCACACAGATCCCACCGCCGGCGGCGCATCGTGCGACTGCAACATCGCACCCCTGTGTCGCCACCACCACCAGCTCAAGACCCACGCCGGCTGGCGCTACACGCCGATCGAGACCGGGACCTAGCTCTGGTCCGACCCCCACGGCCAGCAGTTCCTGCGCGACCCCGAAGGCACCACCGACGTCACCCCGAGGGGACGACCCCCGACGAGCGGCTGCCGACACCAGGTCCGGCGCCAATAGGGCCGATCCGGTGTCATCCGTGTCGATCAGCTCTCGTACGTGCGCCCGCCGACCTTGAGGTTCCGGCCGACGTCAGGCCCGGTCTCGGACTCGCATGATCCGGTCGCGGGGTCGCACACCTGGACCTTCGCGCCCGAGACCAGGAGGGCGGATCCCGCCGAGGTCCATCCCCAGGAGTAGGGGTCTCCCTCCAGCGTCACCCTGTCCCCGGTGTCCACGTCGTAGACGTCGACGCCCGTGGGCTCGACGAAGTCACCCTTCGGGTCCGGGTCGGTCTCCGAGGTGAAGCGCAGGAACCGGCCGTCCGGCGAGAGGCTGCCGAAGCCGTACTCCCCGTCCTCCAGCGGCACCACCAAGGCGCTGGCGCCGGTGGCTGCGTCGACGACCGACACGACCATCTCGAGGCGGCCGTCCACGAGCTTCTCGCCGGAGGCGAGCGCCAATCCGCCTCGGACGTCGGGGATTCCACCGTCCAGCCCCTCCGTCGGTTGCTCCTCACCCGTGCGCCAGTCGAAGGCCACAGCCTCGTTCTCGAAGCCGGCATAGACGACGTCCCCGTCGAGGGCGAGGGGCGGCACGGACCAATAGCTCCTCGGCAGGTCCGGGAGGGGGACCGAGCCGACCTCGTCGCCGGTGAGCGCGTCGCGCACCACGGCCCGGAACCCGTTGCCTGACTTCTCGGCCAGCGCATAGACCGGCTCGTCGGGGTCGGTGGCGGGGCCGACTCCTTCGGGGATGGTGCCCAGGTCGGTGGTCGTGCCGTCCGTCGCGACCAGCGTGAGGGTCTCGGGCCCGGAGCCGCTGGAGGCACCGTCGTTGGGGTTGCTGCGGGTCAGGACCCCGACCGACGTGTAGTGCAGCGAGTGCAGGGTGTCCGGGATGGTGGCGCTGGCGCCGTCGACCACGACGGTCGAGTCGGCGCCGTACGCCACGACGCCGTGCGCGGGACCCTCGCCCGCAACCGAGTCGGTGGCCCTACCGTCGCGGTCGGGGGAGTCGGAGCCAGTGAGGGCCAGTGCGGCGCCGGTCCCGCCGGCGACGACGACTGCGGCGGCAGCGAGGAATGCGGTCGCTCGGCGCCGGCCGGAGGCGTGCCGGCCGCGGCGCAGGATGGCCGCGTGGTCGACGGGCGGGATGTCGAGGGCGGCTGCTTCCTCGTGGAGCAGGGCAGCGAGTCGTTCAGTCACGGTGGGCTCCCAGGGTCTCGGGGATCACGGCATCGCCCAGCAGCACGCGCAGCTTGGCGAAGGCCTGGAAGGTCTGGCTCTTGACCGTTCCGGTCGAGCAGCCGAGGACTTCGGCGGTCTCGGCGACCGAGAGGTCGTCGTAGTAGCGAAGGACGACGACGGCGCGCTGGCGCGGTGGCAGCTCGCGGAGGGCGTCGATGACGGCAGGCCGGGTGCTCGGGTCCGAGGCGTACGACGACTCGGGCAGCGAGGTGGTGGGCAGCTCGTTGCGCCACCCCTTCTTGCGGAACCACGACGAGGCGGTGTTGACGAGCGTGCGGCGGGCGTAGGCCGGAGCAGCGGCGCGGTCGTCGATGCGCGACCAGGCGGCATACGTCTTGACCAGTGCTGTCTGGGCGAGGTCCTCGGCGAGTCCGCGGTCACCCAGCAACAGATAGGCCGTGCGATAGAGCCCCGGCCAGCTGGCCTGCACGAACTCGGTGAAGTCACCGTCGTGCGTCGAGCCAGAGGGTGGTCGAGCCATCAGTCCTCCTTGGATGGATTGTCATCCCAACAGATGCCGCGTGTGGCGCTTCGGTTGGCCGCACCTAGGATCGGCCCATGCCAGAGATCTCCCGCGAGGAGGTGGCCCACCTGGCCACCCTCGCCCGCATCGACCTCGACGACGCCGAGCTCGACCACCTCGCTCCCCAGCTGAGCGTGATCCTCGAGTCCGTCGCCGCCATCAACGGGGTGGCCGGCGACGACGTCCCGCCGACCTCGCACCCGCTGCCCCTGACCAACGTGTTCCGCGACGACGTCGTGACGCCCGGCCTGACCGCCGAGCAGGCGCTGGCCGGTGCCCCGGCGGTCGACCAGCAGCGCTTCTCCGTCCCGCGGATCCTGGGGGACGAGCAGTGAGCGCCCCGACCGACTGGACCCGCAGCACCGCCGCCGAGCTGGCGCAGGCGCTGGCCGACGGCAGCGTGACCAGTGTCGAGCTCACCGAGCTCCACCTGGCGCGGATCGACGCCGTCGACGGCGCCGTCCACGCCTTCCTGCACGTGGACCGGGAGGGCGCGCTCGCCCAGGCGGCTGCCTCCGACGAGCGCCGCGCCGCCGGTGAGACCCTGAGCCCGCTCGACGGCGTCCCGATCGCGGTCAAGGACGTGCTCACCACCGAGGGGCTGCCCACGACGTGCGGCTCGAAGATCCTCGAGGGGTGGCTGCCGCCATACGACTCGACCGTGGTCTCGAAGCTCAAGGCGGCCGGCCTGCCGATCCTGGGCAAGACCAACATGGACGAGTTCGCGATGGGCTCCTCGACCGAGCACTCGGCCTACGGCCCCACCCACAACCCGTGGGACCTCGATCGGATCCCCGGCGGCTCCGGCGGTGGCTCGGCCGCGGCCGTGGCCGCGTTCGAGGCGCCACTGGCGATCGGCACCGACACCGGCGGCTCGATCCGTCAGCCGGGAGCGGTCACCGGCACGGTCGGGGTCAAGCCGACGTACGGCGGCATCTCCCGCTACGGCCTCGTGGCCCTCGCCAACAGTCTCGACCAGGCCGGTCCGGTCACCCGGACGGTCCTCGACTCCGCCCTGCTGCACGACATCATCGGCGGGCACGACCCCAAGGACTCCACGAGCATCGACCAGGAGTGGCCGTCGTTCACCGACGCCGCCCGCTCCGGTGCCGCCGGCGACATGACCGGCGTGAAGATCGGCGTGATCACCGAGCTCGCCGGCGATGGTTGGCAGCCGGGCGTGATGGCGCGGTTCACCGAGTCGGTCGACCTTCTGGTGAAGGCCGGCGCCGAGGTCGTGGAGGTCTCCTGCCCCAGCTTCGTGCACGCGCTCGCGGCCTACTACCTGATCCTGCCCGCCGAGGCGTCCTCCAACCTCGCGAAGTTCGACGCCATGCGTTATGGCCTGCGGGTCGTGCCCGACGGTGACCCGAGTGCCGAGGACGTCATGCGTGCCACCCGCGACGCGGGCTTCGGCGACGAGGTCAAGCGCCGGATCATCCTGGGCACCTATGCCCTGTCCAGCGGCTACTACGACGCCTACTACGGCCAGGCGCAGAAGGTGCGGACGCTGATCAGCCGCGACTTCGAGGCGGCCTTCGCCTCCGTCGACGTGCTCGTCTCGCCGACCGCTCCTACGACGGCTTTCAAGCTGGGGGAGAAGCTCGACGACCCGATCGCGATGTATCTCAACGACCTGGCCACGATCCCCGCCAACCTCGCGGGCGTGCCCGGCATCTCGGTGCCGAGCGGCCTGGCCGACGAGGACGGCCTGCCGGCCGGCTTCCAGATCCTGGCCCCCGCGCTCGAGGACGAGCGCCTCTATCGCGTCGGCGCGGCCCTCGAGGCCCTGCTCGCTCAGCAGTGGGGCGCGCCGCTGCTCGACCAGGCCCCCGCCCTCGAAGGAGCCCCTCGATGACCGCCAGCACCGACACCCTCCTGTCGTTCGAGGAGTCGCTGGAGAAGTTCGACCCGGCGATGGGCCTCGAGGTCCACGTCGAGCTCAACACCAACTCCAAGATGTTCTGCGGCTGCCCGACCGAGTTCGGCGCCGAGCCCAACACCCAGGTCTGCCCGACCTGCCTGGGGCTGCCCGGCGCGATGCCGGTCGTCAACCGCGTCGCTGTCGAGTCGGCGATGCGGATCGGTCTCGCCCTCAACTGCGAGATCGCCGAGTGGTGCCGATTCGCCCGCAAGAACTACTTCTATCCGGACATGCCGAAGAACTTCCAGACGTCGCAGTACGACGAGCCGATCGCCTTCGACGGCTGGATGGACGTCAACGTGCCGACCGAGGACGGCGGCATCGAGGTCGTCAGGGTCGAGATCGAGCGCGCCCACATGGAGGAGGACACCGGCAAGTCCCTGCACGTCGGTGGCTCCACCGGACGCATCCACGGCGCCGACTACTCGCTCGTCGACTACAACCGCGCAGGCATCCCCCTGATCGAGATCGTCACCCGCCCGATCATGGGCACGCGCGCCAACGCGCCCGCCGTGGCCAAGGCCTACGTCGCCCAGCTGCGTGAGCTGATCGTGGCGCTGGGTGTCTCCGACGCCCGGATGGACCAGGGCTCGATCCGCGCCGACGTCAACCTGTCCCTCGCCCCGGCCGGCAGCGGGGGCCTCGGGACCCGGACCGAGACCAAGAACGTCAACTCACTGCGCTCGGTCGAGCGCGCGGTGCGCTACGAGATGCAGCGGCACGCCGCGATCCTCGACGCCGGCGGCTCGATCCTCCAGGAGACGCGGCACTGGCACGAGGACACCGGCGTCACCACCAGTGGTCGCGTGAAGTCCGACGCCGACGACTACCGCTACTTCCCAGAGCCCGACCTCGTGCCCGTCGCACCGAGCCGTGAGTGGGTCGAGGAGCTCCGAGGCACCCTGCCGGAGAACCCGACCGAGAAGCGCTCGCGGCTCCAGGCCGAGTGGGGCTTCTCCGACCTGGAGATGCGCGACACGATCGGTGCCGGCGCGTTCGGGCTGGTCGAGCAGACGATCGAGGCAGGGGCGTCCCCGCAGGCGGCCCGCAAGTGGTGGCTCTCCGAGCTCGCCCGACGAGCCAACGACACCGACACCGACATCGCCGAGCTCGGTGTGACGCCGGCCGACGTCGTCGCCGTACAAGCCCTGATCGACAGCGGTTCGCTCAACGACAAGCTCGCCCGGCAGGTCTTCGAGGGGTTGTATGCCGGCGAGGGCACTCCTGCGGAGATCGTGGCCCAGCGCGGCTTGGCCATCGTCTCCGACGAGGGCGCGCTGAGCGAGGCCGTGGACGCCGCGATCGCGGCCAACCCTGACGTGGCCGACAAGATCCGCGACGGCAAGGTCGCAGCCGCCGGGGCGCTCATCGGAGCAGTGATGAAGCAGATGCGCGGCCAGGCCGATGCCGGGCGGGTGCGCGAGCTGATCCTGGAGAAGCTGTCCTGAAAGAGCATGGTGGAGAGCGGCGCTGTTAGTGTGCCCACGGAAACCAACATCTGCCTGCCACGGGGAAGCCGGTCCAATTCCGGCGCTGACCCGCAACCGTAGGCGTCCCGACCTAGTCGGGGCGCGAGCCGGACCGCCCGTGCAGGCACTGACAACCACGCTGCGAGGAAAACAGCGGGTGTCGCCGCCCGGCGCCTCCCGCTCGACAGCGGGAAGGACAGCATGACTCACGCAATGCGCCCCCACACCTGGCGCCGGGGTGCCGGCCTGGCGGCCACCGCTGCCCTGGCCCTCGCCACGCTCGCTCAGCCGGCCGCGGCCGAGCCGACCACGCCCGCCAAGACCGACGACACAGCCATCACCGTTGCCGGCTCGTGGCTCGAGGACGAGCTAATCGACGGTCTCATGGACGCCGGCGGCTACACCGACTTCGGCCTGACCCTCGACTCCGGCTTCGCGCTCGACCAGGCCGGTGAGAAGGGCGCAGTGGCGACGATCAACGCTGCGTTCCAGTCCGTGGTCAACGACTACATCTCCGGCGACGCCTTCGGCGACAAGGGCAGCACCTACGCCGGCGCGGTGGCCAAGGCCGCGACGTTCGCCCGCGTGACCGGGGCCAACCCGACCTCCTACGGCGGCGTCAACCTCGTGACCCGGCTGGAGGAGCGCGTCAGCTCGACCTCCCCGATCGTCGGACGTATCGAGGACAAGTCGTCGTACGGCGACTACGCCAACACCCTCGGCCAGTCGTTCGCCGTCCGTGCGCTCACCGAGGCCAAGTCGCAGCGCGCCGCTGACGCGCTCGGCTTCCTCCTCGCCCAGCAGTGCACGTCGGGCTTCTTCCGTGAGGGCTTCACCAAGGACAAGACCTCGGGCGCGCAGGGCTGCGCGGAGGGCCAGCCCGGCTCCGAGCCGAGCATCGATGCCACCGCGCTCGCGGTCGTCAACCTGCTCGAGGGTGACGCCAAGGGACCGGCCGTGAAGCCTGCCCTCGACAAGGCGACCGCGTGGCTCGCGAGCCAGCAGAAGAAGAACGGCTCCTTCGCCGGCAACTCCAACAGCACCGGACTGTCCGGCTGGGCCCTGGGCCTGGTCAAGGACAAGGACGCCGCCGCCAGGGCCGCGACCTGGGTCCGCAAGCAGCAGCCCGTCGACAGGAGCCGCTGCCGCAGCGCGCTGACCAAGGACATTGGCGCTATCGCCTATGACGCGAAGGCCGTCAAGGCTGCCCGAAACTCCGGGATCTCGGCCGGCGACGTGCGGGCACAGTGGCGTCGTGCCACCGCCCAGGGAATGGCCGTCCTGCAGTGGGCGTCTGCTTCCACCGATGAGCTCAGCGTCACCCTGAAGCGGTCGTCCGCCGAGGCCGGCGACAAGGTCCGCGTCAAGGTCTGGGGCCTCGATCCCGGCGAGCGCGCCTGCGTCTCCGTCAAGGGCGACGCGAAGCGGATCGTCGGCAAGGCCTCCACCAAGCCGGTCACGCGTAAGCTCACGATGCCCACCGGCAACAAGGTGCGCGTGGTGAAGGTCAAGACAGCCGCAGGGTCGGCCAAGGCCCGCATCGCGGTCAGCAACTGAGATCCCACCCGTGAGGAGAGCACCTCTCGTGCGTCTCGTCGCCGCGGCCGCCTCGGTGGCCGCGGCGACGTGCGCGCTCGGTCCGGTTGCGGAGCCGGCCGCCGCGGCCGCCTGCGGCTCGAGCACCGGCGTCACCGTGGTCGTCGACCCCGGTGCGCTGGGGGGTGCGCTCACCTCGGCGTGCGACGCGGGTTCGGGGCAGACGGCGTCCGACCGGTTCGCCGACGTCGGGGTCGTGCTCGACTACGTGCAACGCCAGCCCGGCTTCGTGTGCCGGGTTGACGGAGCCCCCGCGAGCGAGCCCTGCGTCAACACCCCGCCCGCCGACGCCTACTGGGCCCTGTGGTGGAGCGATGGGAAGAACGGTGCCTGGTCCTACGCCTCCATCGGCGCGACCGGCCTCCGGGTGCCTGAGGGCGGCGCCGTCGCCCTGGCCTGGCAGCAGGGGAGCGCCCGGCGCGTGCCGGCGACCGCGGCCCCGGCGCATGCGAGCCCCACTTCGTCACCGAGCACCACGGCCCCGAAGCCGACCCGAAGCCCCACGACCAGACCCACAGCCACGGCCACCCGCCCGGCGCCGGCAGTCACGGCATCGGACGTGCCCTCGGCGACGCCGAGCCCATCGGCTGCGAGTCCGTCGGCGCGCGACGGTGCGTCCGGAGTCGCGACGTCGGCACCACGCCCGCGCGTGAGCGGTAAGCCGAAGCCACCCCCGGCGAGGACCTCCGACGCCTCGCCCCGGGGCGGCGCCCCGAGCTCCACCGCATCGACCGAGGCGGCCCCCCGTGCTCAGGGTGCCGGCGCGGCCGAACCAGTGGCAGCCTCAGGCAGGGCTCCGACCTGGGTGACGTTGGGCGTCCTCGTCCTGCTCCTGGTCGCGATCGCCGCGATGGCATGGGCGGCGCGGCGCCGTACGCACGGCCGATGACTCCACGGCTGGCCCGCGACCTCCACCCGGTCGCGTGGTGGGTCTGGGCCGTCGGGCTCGCCACCGCGGCCACCCTCACCACCAACCCGCTGCTGCTCGTGCTGATCGTGGGGGTCGCCGCGACGGTGGTGATCGCACGGCGTTCCGACCATCCATGGGCGCGGTCGTTCCGGCTCTACCTGCTCCTCGGGGTGGCGATCGTGGTCATCCGAGTCCTGTTCCGGATCGTGTTCGGGGGAGACAGCCACGGTCGGGTGCTGCTCGTCCTGCCGACCGTCCCGCTGCCCGACTGGGTCGCCGGCATCCGCCTCCTCGGCCCGGTCACCCAGGAGGCGCTCCTGGCGGGGCTCTACGACGGTCTGCGGCTGGCCGCGATCGTGATCTGCATCGGTGCGGCCAACTCGCTGGCCAACCCCAAGCGGCTGTTGAAGTCGATGCCGCCCGCGTTGTACGAGATCGGCACGGCCCTGGTCGTCGCCGTCACCGTCTTCCCCCAGCTGGCCGACAGCGCCCGACGGGTGCGCGCGGCGCAGGCCCTGCGTGGCGACGCGAGCCGCCGGATCGGGCGGCTGCGCCGATTCCTCGTCCCCGTCCTCGAGGACGCCCTCGAGCGTTCGCTCGCGCTGGCGGCCGGCATGGACGCGCGGGGCTATGGCAGGGCGGGATCCGCCACCCTCGCCCAGCGCTGGACCACCGGCATCCTGCTCCTGACGGCGCTCTGCGGCCTGTGCGTCGGCATCTATGCCTTCCTCGACCACAGCGCTCCGCGCCTGCTGGCCGGGCCGATGCTCGGTCTGGGGACCCTGGTGGCGGTCGTCGGCCTCGTGAGCGCCGGGCGCCGTGTCGAGCGCTCGCGCTATCGCCCCGACCGCTGGCGCACCGCGGAGGTCGTCGTCGCAGCCTCCGGGATCGTCGTGGGCGCTCTCGTGTGGCGCCTGGCGGGCAGCGAGCCCTTCGTCGTCCATCCCTCGGTCTCGGCGATGCCCTACCTCAGCGTCCTGGCGCTCGGCGGGGCCCTGGTCGGGGCGCTGCCAGCCGTGGTCGCCCCGCCACCACGTCAGCCGTTGACGCCTCCGCTGGAGGTGGGTGCGTGATCGAGCTGCGCGACATCCACTTCACCTACGACGAGCGGCCGGTGCTGGGTGGCGTCGACCTGACGCTGGAGGAGGGCGAGCTCGTCCTCGTCTCCGGCCGCACCGGCGTCGGCAAGTCGACGCTGCTGGGAGTGCTCACCGGCCTGGTCCCCCGCTTCAGCGGCGGCACGCTGCGCGGCGACATCCTGCTCGACGGGGTCAGCGTGATCGACCAGCCGCCGCGAGAGCGCGCCCACGTGGTCGGCTACGTCGGTCAGGACCCGGTCGCCGGCTTCGTCACCGACACGGTGGAGGAGGAGCTCGCCTACGGGATGGAGCAGCTGGGACTGCCCGGCGACACGATGCGACGACGGGTCGAGGAGACGCTGGACCTGCTCGGGATCGCCGACCTGCGACACCGCGACCTCCGGGCGCTCTCGGGCGGGCAGCAGCAGCGCGTCGCGATCGGGTCCGTCATCACCACCCACCCGCGGCTGCTGGTGCTCGACGAGCCGACCTCGGCGCTGGACCCGAGCGCTGCTGAGGACGTGCTGGCGACGCTCACGCGCCTGGTCCACGACCTCGGGCTCACGGTGCTGCTTGCCGAGCACCGCCTCGAGCGGGTCGTGCCCTTCGCCGACCGGATGTGCCTGCTGGGGGGCGACGGCACGCTGCTCGTGGGCTCCACCCCGGACGTGCTGGCCGTCTCACCGGTGGTTCCCCCGATCATCGGGCTCGGCCGGGCCGCCGGCTGGTCACCGCTCCCGCTGAGCGTCCGCGACGCGCGCAGGGCTGCTCGCTCGCTCGACCTCGACGTCCCGACGACGCCGGTCCCCGAGGAGGGGGAGACCCTGCTCTCGGCGCGGGGCCTCACGGTCGCCCACGGCCGTGTCCCCGTCCTGGACGGAGTCGACCTCGAGCTCCGCAGCGGTCGCGTCACCGCGCTGATGGGCCGCAACGGGGCAGGCAAGTCGACGCTGATCTGGACCCTCCAGGGCACCCGGACCCGGCGTTCGGGATCGGTCTCGGTGACCGGCTCCGACCCTGCCCGCCTCGACGCCGCCGCGCGACGTGCCCTCGTGGGGCTCGTGCCCCAGACGGCGGCCGACCTGCTCTACCTCGAGTCGGTCGACGACGAGTGCGCTGCTGCCGACGCGGGCGCGGGATCGCCTGCGGGGACCTGTCGTGACCTGCTGGAGCGTCTCGTCCCCGGTGTGGAGGGGAAGACCCACCCGAGGGACCTGTCCGAGGGCCAGCGCCTGGCCCTGGTCCTGGCCATCGTGCTGACGGCACGACCGCGGGTGCTGCTCCTCGACGAACCCACTCGTGGCCTCGACTACCCGGCCAAGGCGGCGCTCGCCGCGATCGTGACCGACCTGGCGGCCCAGGGACATGCGGTGCTGATCGCGACCCACGACGTGGAGTTCGTGGCCGGCGTCGCAGACGACGTGGTGGTGCTCGCCGAGGGTGAGGTGGTCTCGGCCGGTCCGGTTCGCGAGGTGCTGGTCGCGTCCCCCTCCTATGCCCCCCAGGTCACCAAGATCCTGGGCCCGCCCTGGCTGCGGGTCGGCGAGGTCGAGGCGGCCCTGCGCCGCCATGCAGACGGGGCCGGGGCGTGACCACGTCGCCGCGGGCCCTCCCCATCCGCCCGCGCTCTGCGATCGTGCTGGCGATCGCCTCGGTGGCGGGGTTGATGATGCTGGGCTGGCCGCTGCTCCTCGACGTCCCCGAATCGGTCCGGATCGACCCGCCGTTCATTTTCTTGGCGCTGCTCCCGCTGGTCATCGTCCTGGTCCTCGCCGAGTTCAGCGAGGGTGGGATGGACGCCCGGGTGCTGGCCATCTTGGGCGTCCTGTCCGCGGTCAACGCGATCCTGCGCGGGTTGGGTGCCGGGACCGCCGGGGTCGAGCTCGTGTTCTTCCTGCTGATCCTCGCGGGGCGGGTCTTCGGGCAGGGTTCGGCTTCGTGCTCGGGTGTACGTCGCTGTTCGCCTCCGCGCTGATGACTGGTGGCGTCGGTCCATGGCTGCCGTTCCAGATGCTGGTGTCGGCCTGGATCGGGATGGGCGCCGGCTTCCTGCCCCGTCGTCTCGACGGTCGCTGGGAGATCCTCGCGCTCGTCACCTACGGGATCGCGGCGTCGTACGCCTTCGGGATCTTGATGAACCTCTCCAGCTGGCCCTTCGCGCTGGGCATCGCGGTCCCCGGCCACGAGGGTTCGCTGTCCTATGTCGCCGGGGCGCCGTTGCTGGAGAACCTGCACCGCTTCGGCGTCTACACCCTGCTGACCTCCACCGGGAGCTGGGACACCGGGCGCGCGATCACCACGTCGGTGGCGCTGGTCGTCCTCGGGCCGGCGATCCTGACCACCCTGCGGCGGGCGTCCCGACGGTCGGTGATCGAGGTTTCGTGACAGGCCTTCGGCCTTCCTCAACCTCCGCCGGCGTGACGGGCCTTCGGCCCTCCTCAACCTCCGCTGGCGTGACGGGCCTTCGGCCTTCCTCAACCTCCGCTGGCGTGACGGGCCTTCGGCCTTCCTCAACTCCGCCCGGTGGAGACGAGCAGGATGCGGTCGTCGTCCTCGGAGGGCGTGCCCCGGCCGTCCCGGTTGGACGTGGCCACCCACAGGTCGCCGGCCGGGTGGCGACGACGGTGCGGATCCGTCCGTAGTCGCCCGCGAACAGGCTGACCGGCCTGCCCGGTCGGTCGCCGCTCAGCGGGACCTGCCACAAGCGCTCACCGCGCAGCGCGGCCATCCACAGCGAACCGTCGGCGAACGCCAGACCCGACGGTGAGGCATCGTCGGTCGACCAGGTGACGAGCGGGTCGACGAACTCCGGCCCGCCGCCGGTCCCCTCGACCTCGGGCCAGCCGTGGTTGCCGCCCTTCTCGACCTGGTTGAGCTCGTCGAACGTGCTGCTGCCGAACTCGCTGGCCCACAGCCGGTCGGCGTCGTCGAAGGCCAGGCCCTGGACGTTGCGATGTCCCAGCGACCAGACGGGGGAGTCCGCCTCGGGGTTGCCGGGCGCCGGGTCTCCGTCGCTGGTGATGCGCAGGATCTTGCCGGCCAGGCTCTCGGGGTCCTGGGCCAGCCCCGGGTCGCCCGTCTCCCCGGTGGAGACGTAGAGGAAGCCGTCGGGACCGAACTCGATCCGGCCTCCGTCGTGGATCTGCCCCTTCGGGATCCCGGTGAGGATAGGCGTGGGGTCTGCGAGCCGGTCGCCCGTCAGGGTGGCGCGGAAGACGGTGTTGTCCACGTCGGTGGTGGCGTAGAAGAACACGGTGCTGTCCGTGGCGAACTCGGGAGAGACAGCGACGCCGAGCAGGCCTGCCTCGACCTCGGGCTGAGCCTCGACGATCTCGCCGAGCTCGCTCACCTCCGCCCTCGCGTCTTCCCCCGGCGTCAGCCGGAGCACTCGCCGCGAGTCGCGTTCGGTCACGATCGCCGACCCGTCAGGCAGGAAGGCGATGCCCCACGGGACGGCCAAGCCGGTCGCGACGGTGCCGACGACCTCCGGACTCCCCGGCTCGGTCGACGGGCTCGAGGGCTCCGCAGACGGGGCCTCGGTCGGCCGCGACGTACTCACGCTTGGACCTGAGTCCTGGGGCGACTCAGCTCCGAGTGAGCAGGCAGTGAGGACCACGAGCAGGGCGACGACGCCCAGGCCGCCGGCGCGGGGAGGGGTGAGCATGTGACGATCCTGCCTGATCGGCCTCAGTCCGGCGCGGGCTCGCGCAGCACGGGGTGGGCCCGGGTCGCACCGACGCTGGCGATGATCACGCAGCCCATCGCCAGCCACTGGAGCGGGGTGAGCAGCTCGCCGAGCACCACTGCGGCCGCCAGCGCTGCCGCGGCCGGCTCGAGGCTCATCAAGATCCCGAAGACGTTGGGCGCCAGAGATCGAAGGGCCACCAGTTCCGCGCTGTAGGGGATGACCGAGCTGAGCAACCCCACCAGTGCGCCGATCACCAGCACGCGGGGGTCCAGCAAGCCCGTACCCCCGAGACGGCGGCTGGTGCCGTGAACAGCAGCGTCGCGATCGCGCTCGCGATGGCCAGGCCGTCGAGCCCGGGCCAGCGGCGACCGGTTCGGGCGCTGAGCAGGATGTATGCCGCCCACGCAGCCCCCGCCACGACGGCGAACGCCACCCCGGCTGGGTCGAGGGCTGTGCGCTCGAGTCCCAGGAGCGCGACCCCGGCAGCTGCCAGCGCGACCCAGGCCAGGTCACGACGACGGCGAAATCCCACCGCGGCGAGCGTGAGCGGACCGATGAACTCGATCGTGACCGCGATGCCCAGGGGGATCCGGGCAAAGGATTGATAGATCGCCCAGTTCATCAACCCCAGGCTGAGGGCGAAGGCGACCACAACCAGCCAGTCGCCGCGACTGCGCGCGCGCACCGTCGGTCGGGCGACGGCGAGCAGGACGAGGGCACTGGTGGCAAGACGGAGGAAGACCATCGAGGTGGGGGAGATGGTGCCGAAGAGGTCCTTGGCGATGGCGGCGCCGGCCTGGACGGAGATGATGCCGACCAGCACCAGCCAGACGGCTCGGCTCATGCACCGACCCTAGAACTCCTTGTCGTGCCGGCGCGCACGGGTGTTGCATGAGTCCATGACGCAGACGTTGTTGATGGTCGGAACGCGCAAGGGCTTGTGGATCGGGACGTCGGACCAGGCGCGGACCTCGTGGCAATGGACCGGCCCCCACTTCCCGATGGAAGAGGTCTATTCGGTCATGATCGACCGGCGTGGGTCGTCACCGCGGCTCCTGGCCGGGTGCTCGTCGAGCTGGTTCGGCCCGCAGGTGCGTCGCAGCGACGACCTGGGTGCCACCTGGCAGGAGACACCGAACGGTGCGATCCGTTTCCCCGAGGACGCCCAGCTGCCGGACGGATCTCCCGCGACCCTGGCCAGGATCTGGCAGCTGACCCCAGGGGTCGAGGAGGACGTCGTCTGGGCAGGCACCGAGCCGGGAGCTGTGTTCCGCTCGGAGGACCGAGGCGAGAGCTTCACGCTCGTGCGCGGCCTGTGGGACCACCCCCACCGCGCGGAATGGGACGCCGGCTTCGGGGGGCAGGCGTTCCACACGATCCTGCCCCACCCCGACGACCCCGCCGCAGTGCTGGCTGCGCTCTCCACGGGTGGTGTCTACCGGACAAACGACGGCGGCACCTCCTGGGCGCCCGCGAACCACGGGATCAAGGCCGAGTTCTATCCCGGGGAGCGCAACTTCCCCGAGTTCGGGCAGTGCGTCCACAAGGTCGCCCGCGACCCCGAGGATCCCGACCGCCTCTTCCTGCAGAACCACGGCGGGGTCTACCGGTCCGACGACGGTGGTGACACCTGGCAGGACATCGCACCCGGCCTGCCCTCGGAGTTCGGCTTCGCCATGGTGACGCATCCCCACCGCGCCAACACCGCCTACACGTTCCCGATCGCCGACGCGGGCGCGCGCTGGCCGGTCGACGGCCGGGCCCGGGTGTGCCGTACCACCGACGGCGGTAGGACCTGGGAGCCCCTCGGCGACGGCGCTCTGCCCGACAGCTTCTTCGCCGCCGTCATGCGCGATGGGATGTGCGTCGACGACCACGAGGAAGCGGGCATCTACTTCGGGAGCCGGAACGGCGCCGTGTGGTCATCACCGGACGCAGGAGCCACGTGGGCGGAGATCCAGAGGAACCTGCCCGACGTGATGGTGGTGCGCGCCGCGAGCCTCTCCTGAACCGGTCCAACCGCAGACAGGATCCACCCATGCCCGACTTCGCCACCACCCGTAGCGCACACATCGACGCGCCGCCAGCGACCGTGCACGCCTTGGTGAACGACTTCCGCCAGTGGCCCAGGTGGTCACCATGGGAGGGGATCGACCCTCAGCTTCAACGCACCTATTCCGGAGCCGCCACAGGCGCGGGATCGCGCTACGCCTGGGCGGGCAACGCCAAGGCTGGAGCCGGCACCATGGAGATCCTGCGCTCAGAACCATCCCGGGTGGAGATCGCACTTGAGTTCATCAAGCCCTTCAAGGCGGCCAACATCACGACCTTTGCATTCGCGCCCGCAGCCGGCGGCACCGACGTCACCTGGACCATGACGGGGCAGCGCGGCGTCGTGATGGGGTTGATGGGCAAGCTGTACTTCGACAGGGCGATCGGCAAGGACTTCGAGAGGGGTCTCGGCTCGCTCAGGTCGGCGGCCGAGTCTGAGTCGCCCACCGGTTCTGGCTGACATCAGCCTTTGCTGAGGGCCTGCCCACCCTCCTTGGACCTGAGTCGCGAGCGGACTCAGGTCCAAGGATCACGGACGAGGGGTCGCTGTCGGTGGTGCCTGCTGTCATGGCTGCGACGACGACCACTTCGGGGGACAGACCATGGAGCCGAGCACTCACACGAAAACGCAGCTGCGGGGCGAGCAGTCGAAGGACGATCTTCCTGGCCGCGTGGGGACGGCAGGGGGGCTGGAGATCTCGGGCCTGATCCGGCGCGTACGCCGACTGGCTCACCTCTCCCAACGCGAGCTCGCCCAGCGGCTCGACGTCTCGCAGTCCGCCGTCGCGAAGTGGGAGACCGGCCGCAGCGTCCCCTCGGCGCGGATCCTGGCTCGAGCCCTCGACGTCGCCGGACTGAGTCTTGTCGCAGTGCGCGAGGACGGGCGACGCGTCACACCTATGCGTGCCGAGGCCGCGCGGGATGCTGCGGACCGGCGCTACCCGGCGCACACCTATGTCTGGGCGGAAGGTTGGTGGGCGCCGGAGGCAGCGGCAACGACTGCCTGGTTTCACCAGATCCTGTGCCGTTCCGCTGACATCGAGCTCCCCAAGGTGCGCTACAGCACGCACTGGCAGCTCGTGCGTCCGCCCACCCCCGCCGACGTCGACGACCATCCGACCTGGCGAGAGGTCGTGGCGGAGGCGAGGGAAGGTTGGCAGCCGCGCCGTCACAGACGGCTGCTGATCCCTGAGTGGGCGATCCAGGACTCGTCCAAGTCCAGGAATCGCCGGCCTGATGCGTTTCGGGCTGGTTGAGACGCCGTGCCGCCGGGAGCGGAGTCGCAAGTAGCCTTCACGTCATGAGCCCCACCGCAGACCGGCCGGACCTGAAGCCCCGTTCCCGCGACGTCACCGACGGCATTGAGCGCGCTGCGGCGCGGGGCATGCTCCGCGCTGTCGGGATGGGCGACGAGGACTGGGAGAAGCCGCAGATCGGGGTTGCCTCGAGCTGGAACGAGATCACGCCCTGCAACCTGAGCCTCGACCGACTGGCGAAGGCGGTCAAGAACGGCGTGCACGCGGGCGGCGGCTACCCCCTCGAGTTCGGGACGATCTCGGTCTCGGACGGCATCTCGATGGGTCACGAGGGCATGCACTTCAGTCTCGTCAGCCGGGAGGTCATTGCGGACTCGGTCGAGACGGTGATGATGGCCGAGCGGCTCGACGGCAGCGTCCTGCTGGCAGGGTGCGACAAGAGCCTGCCCGGGATGCTGATGGCCGCAGCGCGCCTCGACCTGGCGAGTGTCTTCCTCTATGCGGGAAGCACCATGCCGGGTCAGGTCGACGGCAACGACGTCACGATCATCGATGCTTTCGAGGCCGTCGGGGCTTGCCTGGCCGGCCGCATCACCGAGGCCGAGGTCACCCGGATCGAGAAGGCCATCTGCCCCGGGGAGGGTGCGTGCGGCGGCATGTACACCGCAAACACGATGGCCAGCGTCGCCGAGGCGCTCGGGATGAGCCTGCCGGGCAGCGCCGCACCGCCAGCCGTCGACCGGCGTCGCGACGGGTTCGCGCACCGCTCGGGCGAAGCCGTGGTGGAGATGCTGCGTCAGGGGATCACGGCACGTCAGATCATGACCAAGCCCGCCTTCGAGAACGCCATCGCGGTGGTGATGGCGCTCGGCGGTTCGACCAACGCAGTGCTCCACCTCCTCGCCATCGCGCGCGAGGCCGAGGTCGACCTGAGGCTCGAGGACTTCAACCGGATCGGCGACAAGGTGCCGCACATCGGTGACCTCAAGCCCTTCGGTCGCTTCGTGATGAACGACGTCGACAAGATCGGTGGCATCCCGGTCGTGATGAAGGCGTTGCTCGACGCGGGACTGATGCACGGTGACACCCTCACCGTCACCGGCAAGACGATGGCCGAGAACCTCGAGGCGCTCAACCCGCAGCACCTCGACGGAGAGGTCCTGCGCAAGCTCGACCGCCCGATCCACGCCAGCGGCGGGCTCGCGATCCTGCACGGTTCGCTCGCGCCGGAGGGAGCCGTGGTCAAGAGCGCGGGCTTCGACGACACGACCTTCACCGGTACGGCGCGGGTCTTCGACGGCGAGCGGAAGGCGCTCGATGCGCTGGCAGCCGGCGAGATCAAGCCGCGCGACGTCGTCGTCATCCGCTACGAAGGACCCAAGGGTGGGCCGGGGATGCGCGAGATGCTGGCCATCACCGGCGCGATCAAGGGCGCTGGCCTCGGCAAGGACGTCCTGCTCATCACCGACGGCCGGTTCTCCGGTGGCACGACCGGGCTCTGTGTCGGCCACATCGCGCCCGAGGCCGTCGACGGCGGTCCCATCGCCTTCGTGCGGGACGGCGACGAGATCACCCTCGACGTCGCGAACCGAACCCTCGACGTCCGGATCGACGACCTCGACGAGCGCAAGGTCGGCTGGGAGCCGAACCCACCGAAGTACACCCGCGGCGTGCTCGGCAAGTACGCCAAGGTCGTGCAGTCCGCAGCCCACGGGGCTGTGTGCGGCTGACGACCTTGGCGGACCTGCGTCCTGGTGGGTGTGGCGTGGTTGCTGCTCCTGGTCAGAGGGGCAGGCCGACCTGACCCAGCCCCAGCGAGCCGAGGATCTGGTTGAGGAGGGTCCGGAGCTGGCCGAGCAGGTTGCTCAGCAGGCCGCCCTGGTCGAGCAGTCCGGCCACGGCGCAGAGCAGGTTGCCCAGGAGGTTCCCGGCACCCGGGACAGCGGTGATGTCGAGCACGACCCGGTCGAGGTGGATCACCAGGCCGAGCAGGTTGAGATCGAGCGGACCGAGCACCAGGCGAAGGACCTCGCACGCCGCCGCTCCGGTGGCTGCTCGGGCGGTCAACGCGTCGGCGTTGGCGCGGCTGACCAGGATCTTGCGCTCAGCCTTGAACTTCTTGACGTTGCCCGAGGCGGTCTCGAACTGGCCCTTGAAGACGCCCTTGGCCCACAGGAGCCCGTTGCGCTGGACGAACCGCGTGGGGGTGAAGGAACCGGTGACTGCCTCGCCGCGCGAGGTCTCGCCCACGATCTTGCTCTTCATCGCGCCCTCGACGCTGCTGGCAACCTCGGTCCAGTTGCCGCCCTTGGCCGCCGTGGCGGGCGCCAGGCTGACGGCGGACAAGCCCACCGCCATGGCGATCGCCACGATGAAGGTGGCACCCACATTTCGGATGTTGTGGAACATGCTTCTACTCCCTCGGTTGTGGGCGCCTCCCTAAGACACACCCTCCTTCGGACGCTAGGCCGGTGTTCGAGGCAGGGGCAGACCCGCAGGGAGGTGGCGAGGGCGGGCGTTTACGAGGTATAAAACTTCCTACGCGGTAGTAGGACGCAGTGTCAGCGTGGCTTGACCCAGATCAGCTCGTCGCTGGCCCACTTCTCCTTTGCCACCGGCACCAGCGCCTGCAGCGCGTCGGTGATCGACCCGCGGCCGATGGTCGCCGAGTTGGCAGCGCCGTACGCACGACCGACCTCGTTGTTGTGCTGGTCGATGCGGGTGTCGTGGGGAGTGTCGCGTCCGGCCTCGTGCGCGTCGGCGACCGCCTGAGCCACTGCGACGCCATGACGGCCGGCGATGTAGGCCTGCCAGATGAAGTGGCGCACGGCGTTCTGCAGGCCGGGTGTGCCGTCGGTGGCGGACGAGGCGATCTGTACGGCGGCCGCGGACGCCGCCATCACGTCGGCCGCCGCCGAGGCGCTCGCGCCCGCGTCCCGAGCGGCGTGGAAGACGTTGGGGGCGCCGACGACGGCCTGGGCGACCTTCTTGAGAGAGGCTGGCAGTGACTCGAAGGGTGACGGCATGGGGTTCACCGTGCCAGAAAGCAGTGACAAGGTGTCACCCATGAGCGGCTCCAAGGACAAGCTGACCCACCGCGACGTGCTCGACGCCGGCATCCACGACTGGCGTCAGGTCCTGGGAACCATCAAGACCCGGTTCCGGACGGGAGACTTCGCCACCGGCCTGCGACTGGTGGAGCGGATCGGCGCGCTGGCCGAGGCGGCAGACCATCACCCCGACCTCACGCTCACCTATCCCGAGGTCCTGGTCACGCTCTCGAGCCACGACGTCGGCGGCATCACCTCGCGCGACATCGCCCTGGCTCGGCAGATCAGCGCCGAGGCGGCGGAGCTGGGCATCGAGGCGGACCCGGGAGGTCTGACGCAGCTCGAGATCGGGCTCGACACCGATGTGGGTGATCGCCACGCGCCGTTCTATGCAGCCCTGCTCGGCGGCGAGGTCGAGAACGGCGAGACGGTCGACCCCAGCGGGCAGGTCCCGACCCTGTGGTGGCAGGAGTCCGGCGCGGGTGGCCCGGAGCTGCCGGCCACCGAGGTCGAGCAGCGCTGGCACTTCGACGTGTGGGTGCCGCTCGACGAGGGGGAACCCCGGGTCCGAGCAGCGCTCGCGGCCGGCGGGACGCTGGTCAGCGATGCCGCCGCACCGTCCTACTGGGTGCTCGCGGACCCCGAGGGGAACCGCTCGTGCGTGTGCACGGTGGCGGGCCGGGACTGAGCGTGAGGGGCGTCACGGACGCCACATGCTGGGACCGCCGTACCAGATGTTGGGACGAGTGGCAGAGTAGGTTGACGTCGGAACCCCCCGACGGCGACCGTAGGCGCATGCGCACTCTCATTATCGTACGCACGCGACGCGTGAGCTGAGGTCCTCGACCTCGACCGCTCCCGCGTCCTCCCCTCGTTGCCCGCCGGGCCGAGGGGTTTTTTGTTGCCACACACGACCAAAGGTTTGACGATGACAGAGCAGGGCGGGACCGGCGCGGCCATGACCGGCGCGCAGAGCCTGATCAAGTCGCTCGAGAGCGCGGGCGTCACCGACATCTTCGGCATCCCGGGTGGGGCGATCCTGCCTGCCTATGACCCGTTGATGGACTCCACCCGCATTCGCCACATCCTGGTGCGCCACGAGCAGGGCGCTGGTCACGCGGCGCAGGGCTACGCAGCGGCGACAGGCAGGGTCGGGGTCTGTATGGCGACGTCCGGCCCGGGCGCGACCAACCTGGTCACGCCGCTGGCCGACGCCCACATGGACTCGGTCCCGCTGGTGGCCATCACCGGTCAGGTCGGGGCCTCGATGATCGGCACCGACGCCTTCCAGGAGGCCGACATCCGCGGCATCACGATGCCGATCACCAAGCACAACTTCCTGGTCACCGACCCCGCCGACATCCCGCGGAGGATCGCCGAGGCGTTCCACATCGCTTCCACGGGCCGGCCCGGTCCGGTGCTGGTCGACGTCGCGAAGTCCGCCCTGCAGGCGATGACCGACTACCAGTGGCCGACCGAGCTCCAGCTCCCCGGCTACCGTCCGGTGACCCGCCCGCACAGCAAGCAGATCCGCGAAGCGGTCCGGCTCATCCTCGAGGCACGCCGCCCGGTCCTCTACGTCGGCGGTGGCGTCATCCGCGCCCGTGCTTCCGAGGGCCTGCTCAAGCTGGCCGAGGCGACGGGAATGCCGGTCGTCACGACGTTGATGGCTCGCGGCGCCTTCCCCGACAGCCACGCACAGCACCTCGGCATGCCCGGGATGCACGGCACCGTCGCCGCCGTCGCGGCCCTGCAGAAGAGCGACCTGATCATCAGTCTCGGCGCGCGGTTCGACGACCGGGTCACCGGCAACCTCGACTCCTTCGCCCCCAACGCCCTGGTCATCCACGCCGACATCGACCCGGCCGAGATCGGCAAGAACCGGCATGCCGACGTCCCGATCGTGGGGGACTGCGCCGAGGTGATCAACGAGCTCATCGCACTCCTGGCGACCGAGGAGGACGCCGGTCACACCGGCGACTACGAAGCCTGGGTGGACTTCCTGGCCGGGGTGAAGAAGACCTATCCGGTCGGCTACGACGCGCCCGCGGACGGCTCGCTCGCGCCGCAGTACGTCATCGAGCGCCTCGGCGCCATCGCCGGCCCGGACGCCATCTACACCTCCGGTGTCGGACAGCACCAGATGTGGGCAGCGCACTTCGTGCGCTACGAGCGACCCAACACCTGGCTCAACTCCGGGGGACTGGGCACCATGGGCTACTCGGTGCCCGCCGCCATGGGTGCCAAGGTCGGCATGCCCGACTCGGTCGTGTGGGCGATCGACGGCGACGGCTGCTTCCAGATGACCAACCAGGAGCTGGCCACCTGCGCGATCAACGACATCCCCATCAAGGTCGCGATCATCAACAACGAGTCGCTCGGGATGGTGCGTCAGTGGCAGACGCTCTTCTACAACGAGCGCTACTCCAACACCGACCTGCACAGCAAGCGCATCCCCGACTTCGTCAAGCTGGCCGACGCCTATGGCTGCGTCGGGCTCTCGTGCGACTCACCGGCCGACGTCGACGCCACGATCGACAAGGCGATGGCCATCAACGACCAGCCCGTCGTCGTCGACTTCCGTGTGCACCGCGACGCGATGGTGTGGCCGATGGTGGCAGCCGGCACCAGCAACGACGAGATCAAGTACGCACGCGACCTTGCGCCCCAGTTCGACGAGGATGACCTGTGAGCACCCACACCTTGAGCGTCCTGGTCGAGAACAAGCCCGGCGTCCTGGCCCGGATCGCGGGACTCTTCTCCCGGCGCGGCTTCAACATCGAGAGCCTGGCGGTCGGCCCGACCGAGCACCCCGAGGTCTCGCGGATGACGATCGTGGTCAACGTCGACGAGTCGCCCCTCGAGCAGGTCACCAAGCAGCTCAACAAGCTGGTCGAGGTGATCAAGATCGTCGAGCTCGACGGCTCGGCCTCGATCAACCGCGAGCTGATGCTGGTCAAGGTCAAGGCCGACCCGCACTCGCGGGGGGCCGTCCTCGACGCCGTACAGCTGTTCCGGGCGAAGGTCGTCGACGTCGCCCCCGACGCGATCACCATCCAGATCACCGGCAACGCCGACAAGCTGGCCGACTTCTTGCGCGTGCTGGAGCCCCTGGGCATCCGCGAGCTGGTGCAGTCAGGCATGGTGGCCATCGGTCGGGGGTCGCGCTCGATCAGCGAACGAAGCATGCGTCCGGTCCCGGTGCCCGCCCCAGCCGCGATCGGCTGATCCGGCGGTGGAGCAGGTCGCGCAGCGACCGTCTCGAATCAAACTTCCGCAACACCCAACCAGAAGGAGAGCCCGACGTGGCTGAGATGTTCTATGACGACGACGCGGACCTGAGCCTGATCCAGGGCAAGAACGTCGCCGTGATCGGCTACGGCAGCCAGGGTCACGCCCACGCGCTCAACCTGCGTGACTCGGGCGTCGACGTCCGGGTCGGCCTGAAGGAGGGCTCCAAGAGCATCGCCAAGGCCGAGGACGAGGGCCTGCGCGTCCTCTCCGTCGCCGAGGCGGTCGAGGAGGCGGACGTCATCGTGATCCTGGCGCCCGACCAGTTCCAGCGCCACATCTATGCCGAGTCGATCGAGCCCCACATCACCGCGGGCGACACCTTGGTGTTCGGTCACGGCTTCAACGTCCGGTTCGGCTACATCAAGGCACCCGAGGGCGTCGACGTCATCCTGGTCGCCCCCAAGGCGCCCGGCCACACCGTGCGTCGCGAATACGTCGCCGGCCGTGGCATCCCCGACATCATCGCCGTCGAGCAGGACGCGTCCGGCACCGCCTGGGACCTCGCGAAGTCCTACGCGAAGGCCATCGGCGGCACCCGCGCCGGCGTCATCAAGACCACCTTCACCGAGGAGACCGAGACCGACCTGTTCGGTGAGCAGGCCGTCCTGTGCGGTGGCGTGTCCCACCTCGTCCAGGCCGGGTTCGAGACCTTGACCGAGGCGGGCTACCAGCCCGAGATCGCCTACTTCGAGGTGCTCCACGAGCTCAAGCTCATCGTCGACCTGATGTGGGAGGGCGGCATCGCCAAGCAGCGGTGGTCGGTCTCCGACACGGCCGAGTACGGCGACTACGTCTCCGGCCCTCGGGTCGTCACCCCCGACGTGAAGGCCAGCATGAAGTCGATCCTCGACGACATCCAGAGCGGCGCGTTCGCCAAGCGGTTCATCGACGACCAGGACAACGGCGGCAAGGAGTTCCTCGAGCTGCGCGAGAAGGAAGCCGCGCACTCCATCGAGCAGACCGGCAAGGCCCTGCGCTCCCACTTCGCGTGGAAGCAGGAGGACTCGGACTACACCGAGGGCAGTGCGGCCCGGTAGGGCCGCTCGCTGACTGCGCCACCCCGCACGCCCAACTGGCGGCGGCCGACACCCTCCCGCTCGGGAGAGCTGTCGGCCGCCGCCAGTTGCGTGGAGGGACGCAGGCTCACTTCACCTCGGCGCGTCGCAGGAACAGCAGCCCGACGAGGAGGGGGAGCACGATCCAGATGGCCGTGGTCGAGCCGAGCATGGCCCACTCCCGCCCCGTGTCCGTGACGCCGTCGAAGAGTCCGACCTGGGTGTAGTTCCAGTCGATCCAGGGCTGGAGGTCGGCGAACCAGTCGCGCACTCCGGCGAGCAGCATCAAGATGCCGGGCAGCACCAGCGAGACCACGAAGTAGCCGACGATGGCGGCGGCCGAGCTGCGCAGCACGACGCCGAGCGTGAAGCCGATGGCCATGCCGACGAGGTTGCCGAGCATGATCTGTCCGGCGTGTGCCAGCGAGACGTCCCAGCGGGTCTCGACGCCCAGCAGGGCCGAGCCGCCGACGTTGCCGACGACGCCGATGGCGAAGGCGGCCAGCATGGAGACGATCCCGACCACGAGGGTCGCGAGTGCCTTGGCGCCGACCACCCGGCTACGGCTCGGAACTAGGGCGAAGGTGGTCAGGCCGCTGCGCTGGCTCCACTCGCTGGTGACGCCGAGGATGGCGATCATCGGCAGGATGATCGACATCGGGAACCCGAACGCGGTCGCGAACTGGCGGTAGGTGATCTCCTCCTCCGGGGCGAAGATGAGCACCGCGACGGTCGCCATGACCGACAGGACCCCGATGCTGACCAACATCCAGAAGCCGGATCGGGTGTTGAACATCTTGCGCAGCTCGACCTTGACCAGTCGGACCAGGGGGATCGGTGTCACGCTGCGCCGTGTGGCGGGGGTGGCGGGGGTGACGGGGGTCTCGGGGGAGACGACGGTGGCAGTCATGCTGCAACTCCTTCGCGCTGGGTGTCGGCAGTGAGCGACAAGAACATGTCTTCGAGCCCGGCGCCCTCGGCGGAGCGGAGCTCGGTGAGGGCGATGCCCGCCGCCAGGGCGGCGGCGCCGACCTCGGCGGGGTCGGCGTCGGTCCGGACCGAGCCGTCCCCGGCGAGCGTGCTGGCGATGCCGGCCTGCTCGAGGGCGTGGGCGAGGTCACGAGGAGTGGTGGAACGCGCGAGCGTGCCGGCCGCTGCGAGCAGCTCGTCCTTGGTGCCTGCGGCGACGATCTTGCCGTTGCCGATCACCACGAGGTCGTCGGCGATGACCTCGATCTCGTGCAGCAGGTGGGAGGAGAGGAGGACGGTGCCGCCCTGGTTGGCATAGCCGCGCAGCAGGTCGCGCATCCAGCGGATGCCGGCCGGGTCGAGGCCGTTGGCGGGCTCGTCGAGGATCAGCACCTTCGGGTCGCCGAGCAGGGCGGTGGCGATGCCGAGGCGCTGGCGCATGCCGAGGGAGTAGTTGCGCACCCGACGCCTGGCCTCGGCGGGCGTCAGGCTGACGAGCTCGATCATCTCGTCGACCCGAGCGCGGGGCAGCCCCATGGTCTCGGCAGCGACGGCGAGGGTCTCGCGGCCCGTCCGGCCGGCGTGCTGGGCCGAGGCGTCGAGGAGGACACCGACCTCCAGCCCGGGGTTGGGGAGGTCAGCGAACCGGGTGCCGTTGATGGTGGCGGAGCCGGAGGTGGGAGTGGTCAGGCCGACCATGACGCGCATGGTGGTCGACTTGCCGGCGCCGTTGGGGCCGAGGAAACCGGTCACGCGGCCGGGCCGGGCGGTGAAGGAGACGTTGTCGACGGCGGTGAAGCCGGCGTACCTCCGGGTCAGTGAGTCAACGGTGATCATGGGTCAACCCTCGCGTCGCGCCCGCTCCCGCACATCGGGGACGACACCCCCCGCCGCCCCCAACCGACCCCCGCCGCACCCTGAGCCCGGATCGCGGATGACCCTGACCCGTCCGGCGCGACGGCGTCGTTCGGAGCACCGTGGCAAGGTGGCGGGCATGAGCACCGTTGCCATCGTCGGAGGAAACGGACAGATCGCCCGACTGCTGCACCCGCTCCTGGTGGCGCGGGGGCACACCCCGGTCGCCCTCGTCCGCTCGGAGTCCCATCGCAACCGCCTGGAGGCGCTCGGGGCGGCCGTCCGGCTGCTCGACATCGAGAAGGCCACCGCCCACGACTTCGCCGCCGCCTTCGAGGATTCGCACGCCGTCGTCTTCGCTGCCGGCGGGGGACCCGACGGCAACATCGAGCGCAAGCGGACGGTCGACCTCGAGGGATCGCTCAAGTCGATCCAGGGCGCCCGGCTGGCGGGCATCAGCCGGTTCGTGCAGGTCTCGGCCATCAACGTCGACGAGCCGGTCCCCGGCGACGCCGGGCCGGTGTGGCGGGCCTACGTCGAGGCGAAGCGGGACGCTGACAAGGCCCTGCGCGCCAGCGGGCTCGACTGGACGATCATCCGGCCCGGCCTGCTGACCGACGACGACGGCACCGGGCTGGTGGAGCTCGGCGAGGACGTCCAACGGGCCGAGGTCCCACGCGCCGACGTCGCAGCGGTCCTGGCCGAGGTGCTCGACACGGGAGCGGGCATCGGCACCCAGTGGAACCTCGTCGCCGGTGACGTCCCCGTCGCAGAGGCGGTCGCGGGAACATCCGCTCGCTGACCGCGGTTGCGGCAGACATGCGCATCGACATCTGGTCCGACGTGGTCTGCCCGTGGTGCTACATCGGCAAGCGGCGCCTCGAGAGCGCCCTGCGCGACTTCGAGCACTCAGCCGAGGTCGAGGTGGTCTGGCACTCCTTCATGCTCGACCCCGGTGCTCCGACGACGCCGGTCGAGACGGTCGCCGAGGCCCTCGGCCGCAAGTATGGCGGTGGGTCGGCCGCCGGCCGGACGATGATCGACCGGGTCGAGGCCGCGGCAGCCGAGGAGGGGATGCTCTGGCGCCACCACGAGTCGAAGCGGGTCGGGACGCTGGACGCCCACCGGCTGCTCCACCTGGCCCTGAGCCAGGGCGGGCCGCAGTTCCAGGGGCGGGTGAAGGAGGCGCTGCTGGCGGCATACTTCATCGACGCCCGCAACGTCGCCGACCACGCGGAGCTGCGGGCGATCGTCACTGCCGCGGGCCTCGACGAGGAGTCGGTCGACCGGGTGCTTGGGAGCAGCGAGCACGCCGACGAGGTCTGGGCCGACATCGAGCAGGCGCAGGCGTATGGCGCGACGGGGGTCCCGTTCGTGGTGGTGGACAGCAAGTTCGGCGTCTCCGGCGCCCAGCCCGCCCAGGCGTTCGGACAGGTGCTCGAACGTGCGTGGTCGGAGTCGCACCCGGTCGTGGAGATGGTCGCGACCGGTGAGGCCTGCGGTCCGGACGGTTGCGCGGTCTGACCGCCTCACCTTGTAGGATCGGGGCCGCACAGCGTCGTGCAGACCTCGCCCGAACGCCCATCATCGAGCCACCATCGAGGACTCCGCTGTGAGCAAGCCCGTCGTACTCATCGCCGAAGAACTGAGCCCCGCCACTGTCGAGGCGCTCGGTCCTGATTTCGAGATCCGCACCTGCAACGGCGCCGACCGTGCAGAGCTGCTGCCTGCGATCGTCGACGTCGACGCCATCCTGGTTCGCTCGGCCACCAAGGTCGACGCCGAGGCCCTGGCCGCGGCCAAGCAGCTCAAGGTCGTCGCTCGTGCCGGCGTCGGCCTGGACAACGTCGACGTCAAGGCGGCCACCCAGGCCGGTGTCATGGTCGTCAACGCGCCGACCTCCAACATCGTCTCCGCCGCCGAGCTGGCAGTCGCGCTGATGCTGGCCGCCGCCCGCCACATCTCCCCGGCCCACGAAGGCCTGCGCAACGGTGAGTGGAAGCGCTCCAAGTACACCGGCATCGAGCTCTACGAGAAGACCGTGGGGATCGTCGGCCTCGGCCGCATCGGCGTCCTCGTCGCCCAGCGCCTGAGCGCGTTCGGCATGAACGTCATCGCCTACGACCCCTACGTGCAGGCCGGTCGCGCCGCACAGATGGGTGTGCGGCTCGTGGACCTCGACACGCTCCTCGCCGAGGCCGACTTCATGAGCGTCCACCTCCCCAAGACCCCCGAGACCGTGGGCCTGATCGGTGCCGAGCAGCTCGAGGCGGCCAAGACGTCACTGGTGCTCGTCAACGCCGCGCGCGGCGGCATCGTCGACGAGACGGCTCTCTTCGACGCCCTCAAGACCGGCTCGATCGCGGCGGCCGGCCTCGACGTCTTCGCCAGCGAGCCGTGCACCGACTCGCCGCTGTTCGAGCTCGAGAACGTCGTCGCCACCCCCCACCTCGGTGCGTCCACCGACGAGGCCCAGGAGAAGGCCGGCATCGCGGTCGCGAAGTCGGTCCGGCTCGCGCTCTCGGGTGAGCTGGTCCCCGACGCGGTCAACGTCCAGGGCGGCGTCATCGCCGAGGACGTACGGCCCGGCATCCCCCTCACCGAGAAGCTCGGCCGCGTGTTCACCGCCCTCGCGGGCGGCGTGGCCAGCGCGATCGACGTCGAGGTTCGCGGCGAGATCACCGAGTTCGACGTGAAGGTGCTCGAGCTCGCGGCCCTCAAGGGTGTCTTCACCGACATCGTCGAGGACCAGGTCTCCTACGTGAACGCGCCCCTGCTCGCCGCCGAGCGGGGCACCGCCGTACGCCTCGTGTCGGACAGCGAGAGCCCCGACCACCGCAACCTGATCACCATCCGCGGCACCCTGCCCGACGGCGCCCAGGTCTCGGTCAGTGGCACGCTCGTGGGGATCAACCAGAAGGAGCGGCTCGTCGAGGTCAACGGCTTCGACCTCGACATCGAGCCCACCGACCACCTCGCGTTCTTCACCTATGCCGACCGTCCCGGGATGGTCGGCACCGTCGGCAACATCCTGGGCGACGCGAGCGTCAACATCGCCGGCATGCAGGTCTCCCGCCAGGTGCCGGGCGGGGAGGCGCTCGTCGCACTGTCGGTCGACTCCGCGATCGGCGCCGACACGCTGGCCGAGATCGAGGCAGCGATCAGCGCCGCCTCGGTGCGCGCCGTCAACCTCGTCTGAGGCAGCTCACGCCACGGTGAGGCGGTCCGGGTTCCCCCGGGCCGCCGAACCAGGCCCGGCCGATGACTGGGCCCACGCCTGGGCCAGCCGGGTCACGGCGAGCTCGAGCTCGTCGGTGGGGCGCGTCCACGGCAGCCGGACGAACTGCTCCAGCCCACCCTCGACGGCGAAGACCCGCCCGGCAGCGGCGATCACGCCGAGCCGTTCGGCGTCGGCGACCAACGCGCTGGCCCGGGGCGCCGGCAGCCGGCACCACACCGCCAGCCCGCCGGTGGGTCGGTGGAAGGTCCAGTTGGGGAGCTCTCGCTCGAGCGCGTCGAGCAGGACGTCTCGCTGCCGACGCAGCCGTTCCCGGTTGGCCGCCCAGACGGCGTGCCGGTTCTCGATCAGGTGGACCAGGGCGAGCTGCTCGAGCAGCGGGGCTCCGAGGTCGAGGCTCATGCGCGCCTGGAGCAGGGCCGGCATCATCGGCTCGGGCGCGCGCAGCCAGCCCAGTCGCAGGCCGCCCCAGAACTGCTTGCTCGCGCTGCCGATGCTGATCGCGGCGGGAGAGTGCGCGGCGAACGGCGCCGGCATCTCCTGCCCGTCGAGGGCCAGCGGCTGGTGGGCCTCGTCCACCACCGGGGTGACGCGCGCACTGCGCAGGGCAGCCGCATACTCGGCTCGCTGCTCGTCGGCCATCACGAGGCCGGTCGGGTTCTGGAAGTCCGGGATGAGGTAGGCCAGCCGGGGGCGGCCTGGCGGACGATGGCCGCGGTCGCCGGCAGGTCCCACCCGTCCGGGTCGACCGGGGCCGGGACGAGCCGGGCGCTGCGGTGCCCGAGGGCCTGGGTGGCGTTGGGATAGACCGGGTCCTCCACCACGACCCGGTCGCCCGGCGAGGTCAGCGCCTGGGCGAGCACCGCCGCGCCTGCCAGTGCTCCGCTGGTCACCATGATCTGCTCGGGCGTGGTCGCGAGCCCGCGCTCGACATAGGTCTCGGCGATCACCTCGCGCAGCCGCGTGAGGCCGGCGGGGTAGTAGCCGTGGCTGGAGAGGTAGGGCGCCAGGTCGGCCAGCGCCGACTCGTAGGCCGCCGCCACGCCGGCGGGGGCGCTCGGGGCCGCGCAGTTGAGATCGACGACGTCAGGGTCCTGCGACCAGGGGGCGAAGACCCGGTCGGTCACCGACTGCGCCCGCAGCGGGAGTCGGGTCACCGTGCCGGAGCCGCGGCGCGAGTCGACGTATTCGCGCTCGCGCAGCTCGGTGTAGGCGCGGGTGACAGTGGTCCGGCTGACCCCGAGCGCGGAGGACAGCTCGCGCTCGCTGGGCAGCCGGGTGGCCGACGGGATCCGGCCCTCACCGATCAGCAGGCGGAGGTTCTCCGCGAGGTCGAGATAGAGCGGACGGTCGGCGTCATCGAGCGGGCCCACGAGAGTGGCCACTCGCCGGGCGTTGATGGATGCCGTCATGCAGGCCACTGTCGCATGATTGGCTATCGAACAGAAGGCCAATCGCGGGTTCACTTGTCCCCATGAGCTCAACCGTCCACGCTCCTGCACGCACCTTGGTCGACGTCGGGCCCCTCGCCCAGCTCCGCGCCGGCCGGCTCGGTCGCCGCGTCCCGCAGCTGCTCATCGGCCTTGCCCTGTATGGCGCCTCGCTGGCCATGATGCTGCGTGGCACGTTCGGCCTCGCCCCCTGGGACGTCCTCCACTCGGGCTTCATCCGGCACGTGCCGATGAGCATCGGGCAGGCTGTGGTGCTCTTCAGCTTCCTCGTCCTGCTGCTGTGGATCCCGCTGCGGGAAAAGCCGGGCATCGGCACCATCGCCAACGCGCTGCTGGTGGGCGTGGCGGCCGACGCGACGCTGGCCGTCCTGGTGGAGCCCGGCTCCGTGTGGCTGCGGGTGCTGCTGCTGGTGAGCGGGGTGGCGCTCAACGGGTTGGCGACCGCGCTCTACATCGGCTCGCAGTTCGGCCGCGGGCCGCGCGACGGTCTGATGACCGGCCTGGCACGCCGCACCGGGCTCTCGCTGCGTCTGGTGCGCACCAGCCTGGAGGTCGCGGTGGTGCTCATCGGACTGCTCCTCGGTGGCGTCCTGGGCGTCGGGACCGTCCTCTATGCGCTGGCGATCGGCCCGCTCGCGCAGCTGATGATGCCGTGGCTGATCGTGGACCTGACCACGCCCGCGGAGTAGGTCAGCGGGCGTTCCAGTGTGCAGCGACGCGGTGCTCCGGCAGCGCGGTGCCGTAGACCGACACGTTGTCGATGGATCCGTCGAAGGCCGGGCTGCCCACGCCGGCGCCGATGCGCCAGTAGCCGGGGTAGGACGTCGTCTTCGAGGTCGTCCCGGCCACGACCGGGGCACCGTCGACATAGATGATGGACTCGCTGAAGTTGCTCCACGTCGCTGTCACGACGACGTGGTGCCAGGCGCCGTCGTTGTATGCCCGCGGAGTCGTGATGACGCGAACAGGGTTGTTGTTCCAGTCGCCATAGGTGAGCTGTCCGGACGCCGTCATCCGCAACCCACGGTCCTCGATCGGCGCCGTCGCGCCGTTCTGGGAGCCGAAGCCGATCAGGTGTCCGCCGGTGGTCGCCGAGCTGCGGAACCACAGCTCGACCGAATGCGTGCCCGGGGCGCCGGCGGGGTTGGCCGAGGTGAAGGCGAGCCCACCCGCCGTACGCATCGAGGTGCCGGTGTTCCTCTCCGTCAGGCCGCCGGGCTGGCCGAGCGTGGCCGCGGCCTTGTAGGAGCCGAGGACGTTGTTGCCGGAGCGGTCCTGGGCGGCCAGCGTGCCGGCCTTCTCGTCCAGCAGCCACAAGGAGTCGGGCCGGTCGGCCAGCACGGCGGAGACGTAGGGCTGTGACCAGGCGCCTGCCGTCCACGTCGAACCCGAGTTCCTGGTCTGTGCGGTGAAGGCGGCGTTCGTGGTGCTCACGCCCGTGCCGAGCAGCGCCAGGGCGACGCCGAGCACGGCGGGGGCCTTGCTGCGGTGCCGCAGCAGCACCTTGTCCGACCTGGCCCGGTCGTCGGCGTGAGGGGTGGCCGCGCCGACGCGGCGCCGACCCCGGAGCAGCCGCAGCAGGTTCCACTTCGGCGGCTCGCCGGGGAGGTTGCGGGTCGCGGTCACGAAGGCGGCGATCGTCAGCAGCAGCCAGAGGGCGAGCTTGGTCCACTCGCCTGCCTGGATCCAGGTGACGGGGAGTCCGACGAACGGGGCGAGCATGATGGCTCTGGCCTCGAGGTCGCCGGTGGTGACCGGGGTGGCATCGGTGACCTCGTTGGCGTCGCCCGCGGACGCATAGGTCCCGTCGTCGTTGAGCGCGACGATGCGGTGCGTGAGCCTGTGCTGCCGGCTAATGCCGGGGTCGTCGAAGACGTAGACCCGGCCGACAGCGACCTTCTCGCCGACCTCGAAGGGTCGAGCCACCACGACGTCGCCGACGTCGATCGACGGCTCCATCGAGCCGGACTTGATGACGAAGGAACCCCAGCCGAGGAGCAGTGGTGCGATCGCGACGACCGAGAGCGTCAGCAACGCCGTCCTGTATGCGCGCGAACCCAGCACGGCAAGGAGCCGAGCCCAGTCGGCCGCGGCGAGCGCGGTGCTCTGGGAGGTCACACGAGCCTCCAGACGGGTGATGCGGGTGGGCGGGCAGGCACGTCAGGCGTGCTGCTGCGCTGGGCCCGGACCGGCCGGGGCGAGACCCAGAGGTCGCGTCCCGGCCGGTTGGGAGTCCAGCGGGCTGTCTCAGCCGTTGGTGCGCATCTCCCACTGCATGTCGATGCCGGTGCTGGCGCCCTGGAGCTGGTCGATCTGGGCCTGGGTCATGCCGGCCGTGTCGAACTTCCAGGTGATCCGGTAGGTCTTGACCTGCACGCCCGCGTTGACGGCCCAGCCGCCGAAGCCGCTCTCGAACGAGTTTGCCTGGGCGATCGCCGACAGCGGCGCCTCAGAGACGAGCGCTGCACCGCTGGCAACGAAGCCGGTGCAGTCGGCGAACGTTCCGCCGGCGCCGTCCTCGATGGTGACCTTGACCCGGTTCTCCAGGCCCTGCGGGCTGGTGACGGGGTTGACTGCATAGCCCTTGACCAGGCTCGGGACGGACGCGTTGGCCGTGACCTTGATGCACTTGGTGTCGGTGGACCCCGGCAGCATGTTGGCGACCTGGAAGCGAGCCGAGCCTCCGTCGTCGTCGGTGAGGTTGACCGATCCCGTGGACCACTGGTTTCCCGAGTTCCGGGTCTGGCCGGTGAACGCCGCGTATGAGGACGAGAAGATCAAGGCGCCCGTCGCCAGGAGCGCGACGGGAGTGACGCTCGCGGCCAGGATCATGGACGTGCGAGGGGAGGGCTTCTTCATGGCGGGGGTGTCTCCAACCGAGTTGTCTCGAGGTCGGGACCGGCCCAGTCAGGCGTTCCCGGCACCCTGTGTGGGTGCGACGAGAACGCTAGGGATGTAGGTGACTCTTGTCTCAAAGTTGGGAAAATATGTCCCCTGAGGGGTTGACAATCCCGTCAGGAGCAACCCTTGTGGGGTGTTTGGGTCAACGACGGGTGGCGATGAGGGCCGACGCGTCGGGCGCGATCATCACCTCGACGGCAGTGAAGCGCTCGTCGGTGAGCCATTCCTCGCGCAGGGTGTCGACCCGGCCATAGGTGATGGGTGGCCACATCTCGCACGGCGTGAAGTCGTCGAGGACCACGATCCCGCCCGACTCGAGCAGGTCGACCACTGCATCGACGCGCACCGACTCGGGATCGCCCGAGTCGAGGAAGACCAAGGAGTAGGGGCCGCGCTCGTGCAGCGTCGACCAGTCGGCCTGCAGCACCTCCACCCGGTCGTCGTCGGTGAAGATCTCGGCCGCCGCGGTGGCCAGGCGGGGATCGAGCTCGGCCGTCAGGATGCGGGCGTCGTCGCGCATCCCGCTGCGCAGCCAGGCCGTCCCCACCCCGCAGCCGGTGCCGAACTCGGCCATGGTGCCCCCACGCGTGGCGGCGAGCGTGGCGAGGAGCCGGCCGGTCTCGTTGCGGCAGAACGCGACGTAGCCCGCCTTGCGGGAGACGGCGAAGGCGAGGGAGACGATCTCGGGGAGTTCGGGAGGGGCACTCATGAGGATGGTGAGTCTTCCATGCCAAGACCCGTGTCTCGCATCCTGAGCAGCTGAGCCAACACCGTTTCCAAGAACGGCTCCCGGGCGTAGGTTTGCGCCACCATGCGGAGCGTGCTCGTACTCATTTGCCGCCGCGGCGAGGCCTGAAACCAGAAGGGCCACCTCGTCGCGGTGTTCGGCGTTGACGAGGTGACCTCCCCGATGCCGCTGGCTCTTCGATCCAAGTCTTGTGATCGAACGAGGAGAACGGCATGTACGACATGTATCCCGACTGGGGTCCCGCGGCGCACCACCCGGACAATCCGCGCAGCTACGAGAACACCGCGGCGGCCGTCCAGACGGCGCTTGACCTGCGAGACATGGGCGGTCAGCGTCCCGACGACAACTAGATTCAGCCCATGACCTCAGACAACACAGGCACCGTCCAGCTCGCCGTCATCCCCGGGGACGGGATCGGCCAGGAGGTCACTCCCGAGGCGCTGAAGGTGCTCGAAGCGGTCGACTCCGGCGTCAAGTTCGAGCAGACCCACTACGACCTCGGTGCGGAGAACTACCTGCGCACCAAGGAGGTCCTGCCGCCGACGGTGCTCGCCGAGATCCGGCAGCACGACGCCATCCTGCTCGGTGCCGTGGGCGGCAAGCCCAACGACCCCGACCTGCCGCCCGGCATCCTCGAGCGCGGCCTGCTGCTCAAGCTGCGCTTCGAGCTCGACCACTACGTCAACCTGCGCCCGAGCCGGCTCTTCCCCGGCACGGCATCGCCGCTGGCCGACCCCGGTGACGTCGACTTCGTCGTGGTCCGGGAGGGCACCGAGGGGCCCTACACCGGCAACGGCGGCGCGCTTCGGGTCGGAACGCCCCACGAGGTCGCCACCGAGGTCTCGGTCAACACCGCCTTCGGTGTCGAGCGGGTCGTGCGTGACGCCTTCGCGCGCGCCGAGCGGCGTCCGCGCAAGCACCTGACGCTGGTCCACAAGACCAACGTCCTGGTCAACGCCGGCTCCGTGTGGTGGCGACTGTTCGAGGCCGTCGCGGCCGAGCACCCCGACGTCACCACCGACTACATGCACATCGACGCGGCGATGATCCACATGACCGTCAACCCCTCGAGGTTCGACGTGATCGTCACCGACAACCTGTTCGGCGACATCATCACCGACCTGGCCGCCGCCATCACCGGGGGGATCGGCCTGGCCGCGAGCGGCAACGTCAACCCCGACCGCACGGCGCCGTCGATGTTCGAACCCGTCCACGGTTCAGCGCCCGACATCGCCGGCCAGCAGGTGGCCGACCCCACCGCCGCGATCCTCTCGACGTCGCTGCTGCTCGACCACCTCGGCCACGCGGACGCTGCAGCCGCTGTCGAGGCTGCCGTGCTCGCCGACCTGTCGGACCGCCGGCCGGGCACCACCCGCCGTACGTCCGAGATCGGCGACGCGATCGCCGCCCGGCTCTAGCGTTAGCCTGAGCCGCATGGACATCAGCACCACCGCCAACGCCGCCCCGGTCGACGACGCCCGCCTCGCCGAGATCCTGGCCAACCCGGGCTTCGGCACTCACTTCACCGACCACATGTTCACCGTCGAGTGGACGCCGGAGCTGGGCTGGCACGACGCGCGGATCACGCCCTACGGCCCCCTCACCCTCGACCCCGCGACCGCGGTCCTGCACTACGCGCAGGAGACCTTCGAGGGGATGAAGGCCTATCGCCACGGCGACGGGTCGGTGCACCTGTTCCGTCCCGAGGAGAACGCGAAGCGGATGATCCGCTCGTCCCAGCGACTGGCGTTCCCCGAGCTCCCGGTGGGCGACTTCATCGCGGCCGTCGAGGCGCTGGTGAAGGTGGACGAGCGGTGGGTCCCCGACAACACCGACGGCGGGGAGAAGAGCCTCTACCTGCGCCCCTTCATGTTCGCGAGCGAGACGTTCCTCGGCGTGCGTCCCGCCCAGCACGTCACGTTCATGGTCATCGCCTCGCCGGCGGGTGCCTACTTCAAGGGCGGCGTCAAGCCCGTCACGCTGTGGCTCAGTGAGGAATACACCCGTGCCGGGCGCGGGGGCATGGGCGCAGCCAAGACGGGCGGCAACTACGCCAGCTCGCTGGTCGCACAGCAGGAGGCCATCGCCCAGGGCTGCGACCAGGTCGTCTTCCTCGATGCCCAGGAGGGCAAGTACGTCGAGGAGCTGGGCGGCATGAACCTCTACTTCGTCCAGGACGACGGTCGCATCGTCACGCCCGAGACCGGGACCATCCTCGAGGGCATCACCCGGGCCTCGATCATCGAGCTGGCCGGCAAGCTCGCCCACCAGGTCGAGGAGCGGAAGTTCTCGATCGATGAGTGGCGCGAGGGCGTCACCAACGGCTCGATCACCGAGATCTTCGCCTGCGGAACGGCAGCGGTGGTGACTCCGGTCGGCTCACTGAAGTGGAAGGACGGGCAGCTGCCCGGACCGGCCTCGACCGAGCTCACCATGCGCATCCGCTCCGCCCTGGTCGACATCCAGTTCGGCCGCGCCGACGACACGTTCGGCTGGATGCACCAGGTCAGCTAGTCCGGTGACGACCGAGGCGGCCGACCACACCGAGGCGGCCGGTGCGTGCTTCGACCGACAGAGCCCGAGCTCGTTGCGACGGTTCATGCGCACCGAGTCGGGCTCGGCGGGGCTGCTGGTCGCGGCCGTCGTCGTCGCCCTGGCCTGGGCGAACTCGCCCTGGTCGCAGTCCTACCTCGACCTGTGGTCGACCCAGCTCTCGGTCCGGCTCGGCTCCGGCGGGCTGTCGATGGACCTGCACCACTGGATCAACGACGGCCTCATGGTGGTCTTCTTCTTCGTGATCGGGCTGGAGGTCCGCAAGGAGCTCGCGGTCGGTGAGCTGACCGATCGTCGCCGGATCGTGGTCCCGCTCGTGGCGGGAGTGGCCGGGATGCTCGTGCCGGTCGGCCTCTACCTCGCGCTCAACCCCTCGGGCGAGGCGCTGCGTGGCTGGGGAGCGGTCATCGGGACCGACACGGCGTTCCTGCTGGGGGTGATGGCCCTGGTCGGTCCGGCCGTCTCCACCCAGCTGCGGATCTTCCTGCTCACCCTGACGGTGATCGACGACATCGTCGCCGTCAGCGTGATCGGCATCGTCTATTCCGACGACCTGGACACCACCGGCCTCCTGGCTGCGCTCGTCAGCCTGGTGGTGCTGGCGCTGATGGCGCGCGCCGGCGTGTGGCGGGCGGCGCCATACGTCCTGGTCGTCATCGTGCTCTGGATCGCGACCCTCCAGTCCGGGCTGCACGCCTCGATCGCCGGGATGGTCTCGGGCCTGCTCGTGCCTGCGCTGGATCCGAGGCGAGCCGACGTCGAGGCGGCCGCCTCCAGCTTCCTGGCGTTCCGGCAGTCGCCGATGCCCGGGGTCCAGCGGGCGGCGCGCCGCACCCTCACGCGCGCCATCTCGGTCAACGAACGACTGCAGGAGGCCCTGCACGCCCCGACGAGCTATCTCGTTGTTCCTGTCTTCGCTCTGGCCAATGCCGGTGTCGACCTGCGCGGCGGAGTGCTGGGGGAGTCGATGACGTCTCCTGTCACCTGGGGCATCGTCGCCGGGCTCGTCCTCGGGAAGCCGATCGGCATCGGGCTCGGTGCCTGGGGGAGTGTCCGCCTCGGCTGGGGCAGCCTGCCGCAGGGGGTCGGCTTCGGGCACACCCTGGCCGGGGGTGCGCTGTCGGGGATCGGGTTCACCGTCTCGCTCCTGATCGTGGCACTCGCCTTCGACTCGCCCGACCTCAGGACCCAGGCCACGATCGGAGTCCTTCTCGCGGCCGTGCTCTCGACCCTGGTCGGCTGGGCGCTCTTCGCCTTCGCCGCCCGCGTCCTGGGACAGACGGACGCGGCCCTGCCCCGGGTGCTGAGCGATCCGGTGGATCCGGATCGGGACCACGTCCGAGGCGATCTCGACGCAGACCTGACCCTGGTCGAATATCTCGACTTCGAGTGCTCCTTCTGTGCCCGGGCGACCGGTGTCGCCGACGAGGTGCGCAAGCACTTCGGCCCGCGCCTGCGCTACGTCGTGCGCCACTTGCCCCTGGACGTCCACCCGCACGCCGAGCTGGCAGCCCTGGCCAGCGAGGCGGCGGCGAGACAGGGGCGCTTCTGGGACATGCACGACCTGCTCTTCGAGCGCCACGACGAGCTCGAGTTCGAGGACCTCACCGGCTATGCAGCCCAGCTGGGGCTCGACGTCGAGCAGTTCCTGCGTGACCTCGACGCGGAGTCGTTGGAGCGGCACGTCCAGCGTGACGTGGCCAGCGCCGAGGCGAGCGGGGTCCGAGGGACGCCCACCTTCTTCATCGGCGACCGCCGCCATGTCGGCCCTCATGACGCGCGCTCACTGATCGCCGCGCTCGAGGCGAGTCGAGGGCCGCGTTCCGACGTCGGTGGCCATGACGCCGGTAATCTCCGGACGTGACCGCCTCGCGACCCGAACAAGCCCCGCCGGGGCTCTTCGTCGGCGACTACGAGCTGCTCGCCCGGTTGGGCGAGGGCGGGATGGGTGTGGTCCACCTGGCCCGCGCGCCCGGCGGTGACCGCGTCGCCCTCAAGGTCCTGCGACCCCACATCGTCGGCGACGACGAGGCCCGCCACCGGCTGGCCCGCGAGGTCTCTTCGCTCACCCGGGTCAGGTCGCGCCGGGTCGCGGAGATCATCGACTCCGATCCCTGGGGCGACATCCCGTTCGTGGCCACCCGCTACGTGCCTGGCCTTTCGCTGCACGACCACGTCCACTCCGAGGGGGTGATCGGCGGCGCCGAGCTGATGTGGTTCGCGTCCTGCCTGGCCGAGGCGCTCGCGGCCGTGCACGAGGTGGGGGTGCTGCACCGCGACATCAAGCCCTCCAACATCCTGATGGAGGGCCGCACGCCGATCCTGATCGACTTCGGTCTCGCCCGCGTGGCCGACGACCCCAAGCTGACCCACACGGGCTGGCTCCTCGGCACGCCCGGCTATCTCGCGCCCGAGATCCTGCTGGGCGACGATGCGACCGCCGCCTCCGACGTGCACTCCTGGGGCGCCACCGTCGCCTTCGCCGGCACCGGCCGTGCCCCGTTCGGCAGGGGCCCGTCGGTGGCGATCATGGATCGCGTACGCCGAGGCGAGCACGACCTCACCGACCTCGACCCCACGATGCGCCCCTTGATCGAGGCCACCCTCGACCCCGATCCGCGCAACCGGCCCGCGCTCGACGAGCTGCGAGGCTGGCTGGCGTCTCCGGGGTCGTCGTCTCGGCGACCTTCGCGGGACCGCTCCCTCACGATGCCTTTCGCTGCGGCGACCCTCGGCCCGGCGCGGGCTCCGACGGAGGTCGTCGAAGACGGGCTCGGACCTGAGTCCGCAGAGGACTCAGGTCCGAGGAGGCCCCGCACCCGGGTCCTGCCGCCCGAGTCGGCAGGACCCTTCCCCGGCCCCGAGCCCCGCGTCGCGGCCGGCGAGCGGCTGCGACGCGCGGTCCTGGTGGCAGCAGGCATCGGGGTGCTCGGTGCCGGGGTGGCGTTGGCGCCATACGTCGCGGTGCTGGTGACGGCGCTGACGGTGTGGGTCCTGCGCAGCGGGTCGCTGGCTGCCAGCTCTGCGGGGCTGCGACGCACCAGGCGGGGAGCCAGGTGGTACGACGGAGTCCAAGTCCTGCTCGGCGCGCCATGGCACGCCGTCGCCTCCATCCCGGGTGCGCTCCTGCTCGTGGGGTGGAGCCTGGGGCTGGGCCTGGCTGCCGCCCTGATCTGCTTCGCGGTGGGAACCCCTGTCACGACCGGCCTCGGGGTCATCGGCGTGACCTTTGCGACAGCCCTGTGGTGGGGCCCGGGAAGCCAGCGACTGCGGGGCCCGGTCCAGCGGCTCTCCGACCCGGTGAGCGCCAACCCCGTGGTGTGGTTCTTCGTCGTCCTGCTCACGCTCGCTGCGGCGACCGGGCTGGCGGCGGCAGCCACCTCGACAGGGCCCGACTGGAGCCCCGCGAGCGATCGACCGTTCGCGAGCATGTCGCTGCCCGACTTCCTCGGACGCTGACGAAACCCTCCGGCCGGAGGGGTGGAGTCGCTAGGCTGCTCCTGGCTTCTCGGTGCCATTCGCGGACGACCCACGAGGGTGAGTCGTCCGACGGAAAGGACGCGGAGTGAAGCACCCCAGGACGGTCCGGCAACAGATCACTCCGGTGCTTGCCCTGACCACGGTGCTCCTCGTCCTCACCGGGTTCCTGGGCGTCCTGAGCGCCTATCTCTCCTACCGGTCGATCGTGCGCCTCACTGACGAGATCCGACCGGCCTCGGAGTCCAACGCGGCGATCCTCCAGGATCTCTCGGACGCCCAGACGAGTGTCCGGGCATGGGTCCTGAGCGGTGAGCGCGAGACCCTGGAGACCTATGAACAGGGCGTGGCGAGGCTGCCCCGACACCAGGAGGCGCTGCGCACGCAGACAGCCGGTGACGCTTCCCTCGAGACGCTGGTGGAGGAGCAGGAGAAGGCAGCCGAGGCGTATCTGCGGGACTACGCCGAGGTCCGGGCCTCGACTCCGGGGGGGCCGGGGACCTACGACCCTGCGCTCTTCGGCCTCGGCGAGGAGCGCTTCGACGCCGTGCGCGAGGTCAACTCGCAGGTCGCAGACGCCCTCGAGCAGGAGGTCGAGCGCACCCGCGCCCGGGCAGTTCTCCGGGCGCGGCGGACCGGCATCGCGCTGGGGTTCTTCGCCGTCTTTGGCGTGGTCGCCACCGTCAGCGCTGGCGGTCGGCTGCTGCGCGAGATCCACGACCCGCTCGAGCACCTGGAGTCCGTCGTACGCCGACAAGCCGCTGGTGAGCGAGACGCGCGGGCGGCGCTCGAGGGTCCTCGCGAGACGCGCAACGTCGCCCGTGCCCTCAACGATCTCGCCGACGAGAGCGAACGCTCCCGCCAGGCGGAGGAGAAGGTGGCCGCCGAGATCCGAGCGCTCGACACGGCCCGCAGCGACTTCGTCTCCAACGTCTCCCACGAGCTGCGGACACCCTTGACCACGCTCTCGGCCATCGTGGAGATGGTCGAGGACGAGTTCGACGGGAAGCTGTCCGCGGCGCACCAGCGGATGCTGGAGTCGACACAGCGCAACGTGGCCCGGCTGCGCACGCTGATCGAGGACCTGCTCACCCTGGCGCAGGCCGAGCAGCTGACTCCGGGCCTGCGCGAGGTCGACCTCTGCCGCCTCGTCCGCGACGTGGTCGACGACCTCCGGCTCAACGCCCGGCGACGCGCCATCAGGGTGACGGTGACCGCTCCGTCGGAACCTGTGCTCGTGCTGGCCGAGCCGGGACAGCTCCAGCGCGTCTTCGTCAATGTCGTGTCCAACGCAGTGAAGTTCAGCAACGACGGCGATGTCGTCGCGGTCATCGTCGACCAGCACGCCGACGAGGTCGACGTGCGAGTGGTGGACCACGGGATCGGCATTCCCGCGGCCGACCTGACCAACATCGGTGGTCGCTTCTTCCGGGCCAGCAACGCCGTCGCGGGTCAGATCCCCGGCACGGGGCTGGGGCTGCGGATCGTCCAGACCATCGTCAACAACCACGGTGGCTCGTTGTCCCTGGACTCGGTGGAGGGGGAGGGCACCACCACGACGGTCACCCTCCCGGTGGTCGAGCCTGACCCGGACACCCGGACTGGGGCGGACTCCTCGCCCGGATGACGAGACCGGTGGCTCGGGCCGGCCGCCCGTGACAGAGTGGAGCCGTGACCACCACCATCGTCATTGACTAGCGCGACGGGACTCCCGCCGCGCCGACCTCCTGCACCTCGGGAGGTTTTTTCATATCCGCACCCAGAAAGAGGACTGATGGACCTGCAGGGCTCCTTCCACGTCTATGACACGACGCTGCGTGACGGCGCCCAGCAGGAGGGACTCAACCTCTCCGTCGCCGACAAGCTCGCGATCGCCCGGCAGCTCGACGGGCTCGGCGTCGGTTTCATCGAGGGCGGCTGGCCAGGTGCGAACCCCAAGGACACTGAGTTCTTCCGCCGCGCGAGCGAGGAGCTCGACCTGCGTCATGCCCGGCTCGCGGCGTTCGGCGCGACGCGGCGCGCCGGTGTCGCCGCCGCCGACGACCCCCTGGTCGCAGCTCTGCGCGACAGTGGCGCCTCCGTGGTGACGCTGGTGGCCAAGTCACACGACCGGCACGTCGAGCTCGCGCTGCGCACCACGCTCGAGGAGAACCTCGCCATGGTCCGCGACACGGTCACCCACCTGCGGGAGGAGGGGCAGACGGTCTTCCTCGACGCCGAGCACTTCTTCGACGGCTATCGCGACAACCGCGACTATGCGCTGGAGGTGCTGCGGACCGCCTACGGCGCCGGGGCCGAGGTGCTCGCGTTGTGCGACACCAACGGCGGCATGCTGCCCGGGTGGGTCTCCGACGTGGTGCACGACGTCATCGAGACCACCGGGGTGCGGGTCGGGATCCACTGCCACAACGACACCGGCTGTGCCGTGGCCAACACCCTGGCCGCGGTCGACGCAGGCGCGACGCACGTGCAGGGCACCATCAACGGCTATGGCGAGCGAACCGGCAACGCCGACCTGGTCTCCGTCGTCGCCAACCTCGAGCTCAAGCTGGACAAGCAGGTCCTGCCTGCAGGGCTGCTCGGTGAGGCGACGCGGATCGCTCACGCCGTCGCAGAGGTCACCAACTTCCCGCCGGCGTCGCGCCAGCCATATGTCGGCACGTCGGCGTTCACGCACAAGGCCGGGCTGCACGCCTCGGCGATCAAGGTGGACCCCAACCTCTATCAGCACATGGACCCGGTCGGCGTCGGCAACGACATGCGGTTGCTCGTCTCCGACATGGCCGGCCGCGCCTCGATCCAGCTGAAGAGCCGGGAGCTCGGCTTCGACCTCACCGACAGCGCCGAGGACCGCGAGCTCGTCACCCGGGTGACCGAGCGGGTCAAGGCGATGGAGCAGGAGGGCTACACCTTCGAGGCTGCTGACGCCTCCTTCGAGCTGCTCCTCGTGGAGGAGGCCGAGGGCGTGCGCCCGGCCTACTTCGATGTCGAGTCGTGGCGAGTCATCACCGAGACGCTCACCCACGCACGTCCGGGGGAGGAGGCTGTCTCCGAGGCGACGGTGAAGCTCAAGGCCGAGGACGTCCGCTACGTCGTCACCGGCGAGGGCAACGGTCCCGTCAACGCCCTGGACGCTGCGCTGCGCACCGCCATCGGGCAGGCGTTCCCCGAGGTCGCGAAGTTCGAGCTGATCGACTACAAGGTGCGCATCGTCGACCAGGGCCACGGCACGGACGCGATCACGCGGGTGCTGATCGAGACCTCGGACGGCGAGTCGTCGTGGGTCACGGTCGGGGTCGGCCACAACGTCATCGAGGCCTCCTGGGAGGCCCTCATCGACGGGCTCACCTTCGGCCTGCGCCGCCACCACCGGTGACGACGTCGGCCGAGGCCGTCGCCGCTCAGGCCCCACCCGCTGCCGACCGAGTGGTCGCGGTCCTGCTCCTGGTCGCTCTCGGGCTGGTGTCGCCGGTCGTGACGTTCCTGGCCTTGATGTTCTCCATGGTCTCCGACGGCTGCGGTGGCGGAGCCCCGTGCAACACCGACCAGATCGGGCTCGGCATCGCGGTCGCCGGCCTGGCCCCGTGGGCGGCGCTGCTCGGTGCCACGCTCGTCGTGGTCAAGCGGGTGCGTCAGCGTCGACGGGCCTGGTGGGTGCCGCTGGTCGCGGCGCTGCTGGGAGCGGTCGTCTTCGCTGCCGGCGCGCTCACGGCCGCGGCGGCGGTGGGCTGAGGATCAGTCCGCCCGCACGACCCGCCGCACGAGGTCGTCCCAGCCTGCCGAGATCCGCTCGAGACCCATCTGCTCCCCGTGCACCTGCTGCTCGACGATCGGCACCTCCAGCGGCGCCAGCAACGACGAGGCGAGCAGGGGGAGGTCCCCGCGCACTCCGAGCTCGCCGAGCAGGTGACGCACGTGCATCGAGGCGAAGGAGGCAGCCGCGACAGATCGTGCCCCGGACGCACCGGCCGCCCGGATGAGTGCGCCGTGGTCGAGGTTGAGGCGAAGCCGGGAGTGACCGAAGGCGAGCAGGCGCGCCAGTGCGGGGGCCCCGGGGCCCAGCGGGGGTGGGCCCGAGATCACGGACGTCTGCCACTCGATCTCAGACTGGTTGAGCACGGCCGCCATGAGCCCCTCACGACTGGCGAACCGGCGGAAGAGCGTTCCCTTGCCCACTCCGGCGGCAGAAGCCACCGCGTCCATCGTGACCTCCTCCACCCCGTGTGCCTGCACCAGCCGAAGGGCTGCGGCCAGGATGGCCTGGCGGTTGCGGGACGCGTCCGCGCGCTCGGGCGACGGTTCGTCGAGGAGGGGAAGCAGCTCGGGCACGCGGCCACCCTAGTTTCAGCCTCGCGCCCTGCCTGGGGAATGAAAGCGGACCGGGGTCCGTTTTGACCCACATGACTACTTCGAACCAGACCCGCGTCGCTGTCCTGCTCGGCAGCCTGCGCGCCGACTCCGTCAACCGTCGCATCGCCGACTACCTCGTGGCCCAGGCACCCGCCGACGTGAGCGTCGAGATCGTCGAGGGCCTCGACCAGGTCCCGTTCTACAGCGAGGAGCTCGACGGCGACTCGGTGCCGGCGGCCGCAGCGGCGTTGCGGGACGCAGTGCGCACGGCAGACCGCGTGCTCGCCATCACCCCTGAGTACAACGGCACCATGCCGGCGGTCCTCAACAACGCCATCGACTGGCTCTCGCGCCCCTACGGCGCGGGCGCCATCTCGGGCAAGCCGTTCGCGGCAGTCGGGGCCACCCCGACGCCGTACGGCGGCAAGTGGGCCCACGAGCACGCACGACACTCCGCAACGGTCGCCGGTGCCACGGTGGTGGAAGGCATCGTCGTCGACGAGCCCGCCATGACCGACGACCTCCTGGCCGACCCGGCCGCAGCGGGACGCCTGCTGGGTGCCCTGACGGCGCTGGTCGAGCACGACGCCGCGGCCGCCGCCTGATCGACCCGGCCGACCGGCGGCTCGGAGTACGGTCGCGGTCGTGGCTGCACTCCATGACCTGACTGCCCTCGAGCAGGGCCTCCTCGTCCGGAGCGGCGACCTCACCCCGCTCGACCTGGTGAGCCACTACGTGAAGCGCATCGACACCGTCGGCGCGTTCATCACACCCACGCACGAGCTGGCGCTGGCCGAGGCGGTGCGGCTGCGCGACCGCGGCCGCCCCGCCGACGCCGGCCCGCTCTGGGGGGTCCCGACCGCGATCAAGGACCTGCACCCCACCGCCGGGGTTCGGACCACCTTCGGGTCTGCAGCCTGGGCCGACCACGTCCCGGAGCGGTCCGACGACGTCGTCCTCACGCTCGAGGCGGCGGGGATGCCCAGCCTGGGCAAGACCAACACCCCGGAGCTGGGCTCGCCCTGCTACACCGAACCGGACGTCGCCCCGCCGGCGGTGACTCCCTGGGACAGGTCGCGCACCGCTGGAGGGTCCAGCGGGGGAGCAGCAGCCGCGGTGGCGGCCGGCCTGGTCCCGGTGGCTCCTGGCTCCGACGGTGGGGGCTCCATCCGGATCCCCGCCTCGTGCTGCGGTCTCGTCGGGCTCAAGCCGACCCGGGGCCGGATCAGTGCGGCCCCGACGTATGCCGACCCGACCGGCCTGGCCACAGCCGGTCCGATCGCACGCACGGTGCGTGACGCCGCTGCCCTGCTCGACGTGCTCGCCGGGCGGCGAGCCGGAGATCCCTCCTGGGCACCGGCGCCGACGGGGAGCTTCCTCGACGCCTGCGACCGGGACCCGGGCCGGCTCAGGGTGGCGCGCTTCGTCACGCCGGTCATCGCCGACACCGAGGTCGACGAGAGCAGTGTGCGGGCCTGGGCAGATGCGTCCGCCGCGCTGGTGGAGCTCGGCCACGAGGTCGAGGACATCGCCGTCCCGATGCCGCGCGAGGCGGTCGCGACGTTCGAGACCTGCTGGGCGGTGCTGACTGCGATGTCGGTGGCGCCGGAGGGCACCGAACACCTGCTGCGCCCGCTCACCCGGTGGCTCGGCGACCGCGGGCGGGCAGTGAGCGGACCCGAGTTCGGCCTCGCCGTGGGCCGGATGAGGCAGTTCGCAGCGGAGGCGCTGATCGCGCTCGAGCCCTTCGACCTGGTCCTGACCCCGACGCTGGCGACCCCACCCCCGCGGGTCGGCGGGCTGCGCGACGACGACGACCCGTCGGCCGACTTCGAGGCGCAGAAGCGCTTCACGCCGTGGACGAGCGCCTGGAACGTCACCGGGATGCCGGCAGCCTCGCTGCCGCTCCACTGGACTCCCGAGGGCCTGCCGATCGGCGTGATGCTCGCCGCCCGCCCGGCCGAGGAGGGGTTGCTCCTGGCGGCGTGCGCCCAGCTGGAGCAGGTCAGGCCCTGGCGTGACCGGCGACCGCCGGGCTGGTGAGGCAGGTCAGGCGAACCAGCCCGGGACCCCTGCGCGGAAGTCCGCGGCTGACAGCGAGCCCGCGCCCCGGGGGATCGTGGCGAGCACCGGCACGCCCGTCACCCTCGGCAGGTCGTCGGCATTGCACCGCTCCGCGAGGCCGGGATCGGACGGCCAGGACCCGACCACCAACCCGAGCGGCTCGAGGCCACGCGAGCGCAGGGCGGCGACGGTCAGCTCGGAGTGGTTGAGGGTGCCCAGGCCGGCAGCCACGACCACGACGACCTCGGCAGCCAGCGCCTCGACCAGGTCGAGCAGGGTCCCGCCGTCGGAGTCCAGGCGGACGAGCAGCCCGCCGGCGCCCTCGACGATCACCGTCCCGTGCGCCTCGGCCAAGCGGCCGATGCGCTCGGCGTGCTCCGCGACCGTCGGGATCTTGACTGCCGCGAGCCGTGCGGCGGTGTCGGGCGCCAGGGGGTCGGGCAGCCGGACGAGCTCCTCGACGGCCACACCGGCCAGGCGGCGTACGTCGTCGACATCACCGACCTCGCCCGGACCCACCCCGGTCTGCACGGGCTTGACCACCAGGACGTCACCGGGGGTGTGGAGTGCGAGCGCGGCCGTCGCGACGGTCTTGCCGACGCCGGTGCCCGTGCCGGTGACGACGAGGACGCTCATCCGTGCACCACCTCGAGCAGCACGTCGCTCGCCCGCTGCCAGGCGTCGTCGGGGACGCCCGCGTTGGTGGTCACCCGCAGCCGCGAGATGCCGTCGGGCACCGAGGGCGGGCGGAAGCAGCCGACGCGCACACCGTGGTCGAGGCACGCCGCCTGGGCCGCCAGTGCTGCCTGCGGCGACGGCATCGGCACCGAGAGGACGGCCCCCGCCGGCGCCTCCACCCCGAGCAGGTCGGCGAGGCCGACGACCCGTGAGCGCACACGGGCCGGCAGGTCGGGCGCCGATCGCAACAGCCTCAGGGCAGCCAGGGCCCCGGCCGCGGCAGCCGGCGCGAGGGCGGTGTCGAAGATGAACGGGCGGGCCCTGTTGACGAGGTGCTCGACCAGGGCGGGCGAGCCGAGGAGGGCCCCGCCCTGGGCGCCGAGCGACTTCGACAAGGTGGCGGTCACGACGACGTGGGGCAGACCTGCCAGGCCGAGGGCCCGCACCAGACCCTCTCCCGAGGGGCCTGCGACGCCGATCCCGTGGGCCTCGTCGACCACGAGGAGGGCGTCGTGCTCCTCGCAGACCGCGGCCAGCTCGACCAGGGGAGCGGCATCGCCGAGCACCGAATAGACCGACTCGACGAGCACCAGGCAGCGGCGCCCACCTCGACGCTGGTCGAGGAGGGCTGCGACGGCTGCGACGTCGTTGTGCGGGGTGACGGCGATCTCGGCGCGCGAGAGCCGGGCCGCGTCGATCAGCGAGGCGTGGACATGGCCGTCGGAGACGATGAAGCAGTCGCGGTCGACCAGGGCGGTGACCGCCGCGAGGTTGGCGTGATAGCCGCTCGACATGACGAGGGCGGCGGGCTGGGCCAGGAACATCGCCAGCTCCTGCTCCAACGTCGTGTGCAGGGACAGCGTGCCGGTGACGAGCCGGGAGGCTCCTGCCCCGGCCCCCCAGGTGAGGGCGGCGTCGGCAGCCGCCGAGGCGACGAGCGGATCGCGGGAGAGCCCGAGGTAGTCGTTGCCGGCCAGGTCGATGACGTCGTCGTCGGCGCCGCGGGGGCGCAACCGGCGCGTCAGGCCGGCGGCATCGCGACGGGCGGCCTCGTCGGCGAGCCACGTCTCCCAGGCACCCATCAGCCGACCTCGGCAGCCAGGAGCATCCCCGCGCAGATCGTGTCGATCTCCGCATCGGTGCACACGTAGGGCGGCATCGTGTAGATCAGGTCGCGGAACGGGCGCAGCCAGACACCCGCCGCCAGCGCCGCGTCGGTGGCGGCCACCACGTCCACCGGGTGGTCGAGCTGGATCACGCCCACGGCCCCCAGGGTGCGTACGTCGACGACGCCGGCCAGGTCTCGCGCCGGAGCCAGACCCGTGCTCAGCCGGTCGGCGATCCCGTTGACCGTCGCCTGCCAGTCGCCCTCGAGCAGGAGGTCGATGCTCGCCGACGCGACAGCGCAGGCCAGCGGGTTGGCCATGAACGTCGGCCCGTGCATGAGGACCCCGCCCGGCTTGATCTGATCGGCGAGGTCGGCCGTGCACAGCACTGCTGCGAGCGAGACGTAGCCGCCGGTCAGCGCCTTGCCCAGGCACAGGATGTCCGGCTCGACCCCGGCTGCGTCCATGGCGAAGAGGTGACCGGTGCGGCCGAAGCCGGTGGCGATCTCGTCGAAGATCAGCACGAACCCATGGGCGTCCGCGATCTCCCGGAGCACCCCGAGGCACTCGGCCGGATAGGGGTGCATCCCGCCGGCGCCCTGCAGGAGGGGCTCGACGATGATCGCGGCGACGGAGTCGGCGTGCTCGGCGGCGAGGCCGCGCATGGTGGTGGCCCACTCCTCGATCGACCCGCCGACCGAGGGCGGCCGGGGGCCGAAGACCTGCTGCGGCAGCACCCCGGACCACAGGGTGTGCATGCCGCCGTCGGGATCGCACACGCTCATCGCGTCGAAGGTGTCACCGTGGTAGCCGCCCCGGACGGTGAGGAAATGAGTGCGCCCGGGCCGCGCCTGCATCGCCATCTTCATGGCGACCTCCACGCTGACCGAGCCGCTGTCGGCGAAGAACACGTGCGGCAGGCCGGTCAGCGACACCAGCTGCTGCCCGAGCCGGATCGCCGGCTCGTGGGTCAGGCCGCCGAACATGACGTGCGAGAAGTCGGCGACCTGTCGGCGTACGGCGTCGTCGAGCACCGGGTGCCGATAGCCGTGGATGGTCGACCACCACGACGACATCGCATCGATCGCGTGCTGGCCGTCGATCTCGAGCCGGACGCCCCGGGCGCCGGTGACCAGTCGCGTCGGGGTCGTCGCCGACAGGGAGGTGTAGGGGTGCCAGAGGTGCCGGCGGTCCCAGTCGAGCAGGTCGCCCATCAGGCGTTGGCGGCGACGTCTGTCCCGGCGCCACGGCGACGGATGGCCGGGTCGTGCCCGCCTACGAGCTGTCCGGCGACCTGCTGGGCATGCTCCTCGGAGCCGAGGACGACGAACCCGTTGTCGCGGATGAGCTCGAGGTCGGTCTCGGCCGCCTGGCCCTCGGAGGTGAGGTAGTCACCGAGGAAGATCGAGTTGGCGACATGGAGGGCGAGCGCCTGCAGCGAGCGCAGGTGCATCTCGCGGCCGCCGGCGATGCGGATCTCCTTGTCGGGACACACGAACCGCGCCATCGCCAGGATCTTGACGCAGCGCGCGGGCGTGAGGTCCCAGGTCTTCTCGAACGGGGTCCCGTCGAAGGGCATCAGGAAGTTGACCGGGATGGAGTCGGAGCCCATCTCCGCGAGGGCGAACAGCGCCTCGACCAGCTGCTCGTCGCTCTCGCCGAGCCCGGCGATCAGCCCGCTGCACGGCGAGAGGCCGGCGCCCTTGGCCTTCTCGACCGTGTCGACGCGGTCGGCATAGGTGTGGGTCTGCACGATCTGGTCGTGGTGCGACTCGGCCGTGTTGATGTTGTGGTTGTAGGCGTCGACCCCGGCCTCACGCAGCCGCTCGGCCTGTCCGTCCTTGAGCAGCCCCAGGCACGCACAGACCTCGACCTGCGGGTGCTCGTCCTTGATCGCGCCCACCATGCCCGCGACCCGCTCGACGTCCTTGTCCGTGGGCCCGCGTCCGCTGGAGACCATGCAGACCCGGGTGGCGCCGCCACGGAGCCCGGCGGCGGCCTGGGCGAGCGCCTCGTCGGTCTTGAGCCAGGAATACTTCAGGATCGGTGCAGTCGAGCCGAGGGCCTGCGAGCAGTAGTTGCAGTTCTCCGGGCACAGGCCCGACTTGAGGTTGACCAGGTAGTTGACCTTGACGGTGTTGGCGAAGTGGTGGCGGCGCAGCCGACCGGCTGCCGCGACAACGTCCAGCAGGTCGTCGTCGGAGGCTCCCAGCACGGCGAGGGCGTCGTCGACCGTGGCGGGGGTGCCGCCGATGATGCGGGTCGCGAGCTCGTCGAAGGTCGTCGTCATACTCGCTCCTGAAGGGCACTCGGCGGCAAACTGAACGGTGTTCAGTAGAACGGCGTTCAGGTTAGGGTTCCGGGTCGGATCAGTCAACGCACGACGAGGAGTGGGATGCGCCACAATCGCGGCGACGTGCTCGTGCGAGCACACCAGCTCGTGTCCCGCTACGGCCTCGGTGCACTGACCATGCGCCGCCTCGGCGCCGAGCTCGGAGTCCAGCCGAGCGCCATCTATCACCACTTCGCCAACAAGCAGACGCTGCTGGCGGCGGTCGCCGAGGAGATCCTGAGGCAGGGGAGTCGGGCTCGCACCTGTGAACGCGACGACTGGACCGGTCGGCTGCGGGAGGTGTGCTCCGAGCTGCGCGACGCGATGCTGGCGTGCACCGACGGGGCTGACGTCGTCGCCACGGTGTGGGCGTTCGGCATGGGGGCGCAGGCACCGGCCGCGGAGCTCGAGGACGTGCTGCGGGACGCGGGCCTCGACGACGGGCTCGCGCTCGTCGGCAGCCGGACGCTGCTCCACTACGTCTTCGGCCACGCCTTCGAGGAGCAGACGGCCATCCAGGCGGTCGCTGCCGGAGCCGTCGAACGAGACCTCGCGTCCTTGCCCGACTTCTGGACGGGGCTCGACGTCGTCATCGACGGGCTGCGGGCGCGGCTGCCCTGACCGGCTCAGGCCGAGGTGTCCACCTCGGCCCCCTGGAGCTGCGCCAGCAGCACGGCCCCGGCGAGATCGACCTTCGTCCCTCGCAGACGGGCTGCGGTGAGATGTACTCCGTCGAGGGACGCGCCACGCAGGTCTGTGCCGTGGAGCTTCGTCTCCTGGAGCGTGGCCCGATCGAGCATTGCGCCTCGCAGCAAGGAGGCAGACAGGTCACTGAGGGACAGGTCGGCCTCGCGCAGGTCGATCCCCGACAGGTCCAGCCTGGTCAGGTTGGTCCCGCGGATCGTGACCGAACGCCACTGCCCGCCGCTGACGGTGAGGGGGCGCAGCACGCAGTCGCTGAACACGCTGCCCAGGAGCTTGCAGCCGTCGAAGGTGGCGTCGAAGAAGTTGGAGCGGCGGAAGTCGCAGGCGATGAACGCGCTCGACGTGTGGACGCTGGCGTTGAAGGCACAGTGGTGGAAGGTGCATCGCTCGAAGAGCGCACCGTGGGTCGTGGTCTCGCTGAAGTCGACGTCGCTGAAGGTGCAGTCGACGAAGCGTGCGGCGCCCAGCGCATCGCCATACCAGTCGTCGTCACGGAAGTGCTGTCCCTCGCTGTCCACGCCCGCAACGCTAGTCAGGCGCCGGTTCGCCGCCCCGCCGGTAGGGTCGGGCGGGTGATCGCGTCCCATGCCCACCGCTTCATCTTCCTCAAGACCCGCAAGACCGCGGGCACCAGCGTGGAGATCGCGTTGTCCAAGGTGTGTGGCCCCGATGACGTCATCACGCGCATCAGCCCCGAGGACGAGGAGCTGCGTCGCACCGCCGGGGGACTCGGACCGCAGAACTTCGAGTCGCCGCCCCTGGCCCGCCGTGCCTACAACCACATGAGCGCGCGACTGGCCCGTGAGGCGGTCGGCGGGGAGGCGTGGCGCGACTACTTCACCTTCGCGATCGAGCGCAACCCGTGGGACGCCGTCGTCTCGCTCTACTACTGGAAGTACAAGGACCGCCCGGAGCTGCCCGACTTCGAGACCTACGTCAACGAGGAGTGGATCGAGCAGCTGGCCAACAACCGCCGGATGTATCGCATCCGCGGCCGGCTCGCGGTCGACCGCGTGCTCCGCTACGAACACCTCGCCGACGAGCTCGCCGAGGTGTGGGCCCACCTTGGCCTGCCGGGTTCGCCCGACCTGCCCCGCGCCAAGGGCAACGCCCGCCCGGCCGGTCACTACCGCGAGCTCTACACCGATGCCTCCAGGACCCGGGTCGGCGAGGTCTTCGCCGAGGCCATCGAGGCGTTCGACTACTCCTTCTGACCCAGGTCCTCGATGGTCCCGTCGACCGGGTCCCACCAGCGCAGCCGGGTCGCCGCCAGCACGGGTGGACACGGGTGGTCGTCGAGGACCGCGAGGACGTCGGACAGGCGCGCCCGTGGAACGCGACGCGCCAGGGTGACGTGCGGGGTCCACACCGGGTGCCGCAGCTCGGGCACCCGCTCCCTCAGGCGCAGGGCTGCCTCGGCCAGCTCGGTCGGCGGTTCGACGAGGTGGGCGACGGTGGTGCGGGCTCCCTGGCCGAAGAGCACCAGACCGCGCACGGCCAGGCTGCTCGGGAGCCGGATCTCCGCAGCCGCGGCGTCCGCGAGGTCGGGGTCGAGCTCCTGGGCGGCCACCAGGGTGAGGTGGGGGGCGTTGGTCATCGACTTGTGGTCGGCCTGCGACGGCAGACCCGCTGCCCGAAGCGCCTCCCACTGAGCGACGACAGCAGCCTCGCTCGCGGGGTCGAAGCTCAGCTCGAGCGCGAAGTCGGGCACGTCGCCCACGTTACCCAGCCGCCTGCAGCCGCTCGCACTCCTCGATCAGGCGCTGACGCAGGGGAGCGCCGCGCTCGGCGAAGGAGCGCTGCGCCCGGACGTAGGTCGCCTTGCCCTCGACCGTCTCGATCCTGATCGGCTCGAAGCCCAGGCCCGTGAGGTCGTACGGCGCCGCCCTCATGTCGAGCTCGCGGATGTCGCGCGCGAGCTCGAAGCAGTCGGCGACGAGCTCGGAGGGGACCATCGGGGTCAGTCGGAAGGCGTGCTTGTAGAGGTCCATTCCCGCGTGCAGGCAGCCCGGCTGCTCGAACTGTGACCGGTCGCCCGGGCCCGGTTGCAGCACGTTCAGCGGGCGCGCCGGCTCGGTGAAGAAGCGGAACGCGTCGAAGTGGGAGCACTTGACCTGGTGCTGCTCGACGACACGATCGGTGCCGTCGGAGCCGAGTCGCAACGGCCAGTCGTTGTGCCGCAGCTCCTCGGGGGACTGTCGATAGACCATCGCCCACTCGTGCAGCCCGAAGCAGCCGGTGTGCACGGCCCGCGACTGCGTGGCCCGGAGCAGGTTCGTGAGCCCGCGCAGGAGCGGCGCCTGCTTGGCGACATGTGCCGTGGTGACGGACACGATCCCGTCGACGTCCTCGTAGCCCTTGAGGGCGACGTGGTCCGCGGCCTCGGCCAGCCCGATGCCGAAGCCGGGATGCCAGCGACGGAGCTGGGCGGGTCGTTGGGAGTAGTAGGTGAAGAGGAAGTCGTGGACCGGGTGCTTGACCCGCTCCGAGCGGCGCTCCAGGTGGGGTTCGACGAAGGCGTCCACCCTGGCCTCGTGCGCGGTCGCGCGAGCCCGCCACGCGGCCCGGTCAAGCACCTGGATCTGCACCGGGACAGGGTAGTCATCGCCGGCCAGCCCTAGACTCGCGTGCAATTCACCCGGAGGTGTGTGCATGGACCCGTCCACCGACAATGCGTCGCTGGATGCTGTCGTGCTGCGCCTTCATGCGATCCGCGAGAAGGCGGGACAACCCTCCTTCGGAGACATCGCGATCGCGGTCAGCAGGATCCGTCGTCGTGGTGGTGCCACGCCCGAGCAGGCGCGGGTGGGTCGCACCACGGTGTACGACGCGTTCCGGCTCGGCCGCCGCCGGCTCGACGCCGACCTGGTGGCCGACATCGCCCGCGCGCTGGGCTGCGAGGAGGACACGGCTCTCGAGCTGGCGTCACGTTGTCGCGCCGCGCAGGTGGTCTCGAACAGCAGTCTCCCGTCGTCCGAGCCGCCCGCCGTCCAGCCTGAGGAGGTTGCAGCCGCCTCGGGCTCGTCCTCACCCGGTCGTCGGTTCCTGGCCGTCGTCCTGGTGGGCAGCGTCGTCATCAACCTCGTCGGCCGGGCCCTGGTCGACACCCTGCACCTGCCCGTCTATCTCGACATGGTCGGCACTGCGTTCGCGGCGATCGTCCTCGGGCCGTGGTGGGGCGCGCTGGTCGGCGTCACGACCAACCTCGCCGGTGGCGTCACCAGCGGTGCGGAGTCTCTCCCGTTCGCGCTCGTCAACGTCGCCGGGGCCCTCGTGTGGGGATATGGCGTTCGCCGGTGGTCGATGGGCCGGACCATCCCGCGGTTCTTCGCGCTCAACCTCGTCGCCGCGCTCGTGTGCTCGGCGGTCGCCGTGCCGATCCTGCTGTTCATGGCGGGGGGTTTCAGTGGCCACGGTGCCGACCAGGTGACCAGTGCCGCGCTTGCGCTCAGCCACTCGCTCTGGGCGGCGGTGACCGTCTCCAACGTGGCCACGTCTGCCTCCGACAAGCTGATCGCTGGCTTCGTGGCTCTCACGGTGATCGAGGCACTCCCCGGCCGGCGGCGGGCCTGGCTGCCCGACGACTGGCTGCGCCGCCGCGACTGAGCCCGAAATGCTTGTTCGGACTTGTTCGGGAACGGCCCGCCACGCTCCTGGGCTCGCCCGACGCGCATCACACTGCAGTGGCACGCCGCGCCACTTTGGGGGGTGCTCCGAGGCCGGTACGGGGGTTCGGCCTCGGAGCCCGGCCAGCGGCTGTCACCGCCCGCCCCACCCGGCGATAGGGTCGTGCACGTGCGCATAGCGAGATTCACCACGGGCGACGAGCCCAGGTATGGCGTCGTCACCGGCGACCTCGACGACTTCGGTCAGCCGTCGCCCGACTCGATGGTGGTGGCCCTGACCGGCGACCCCCTCTATGTCGGGCTGAAGCTGCTCGACGAGGAGCTCCGGCTCGAGGACGTGCGCCTGCTTGCCCCGGTGCTGCCCCGCAGCAAGGTGGTCGGCATCGGTCGCAACTACGCCGCTCATGCGGCCGAGATGGGCAGCGACCTGCCGGCCGAGCCACTGATGTTCATCAAGCCCAACACGAGCGTCGTCGGGCCGGGCGACCCGATCTTCTATCCGTCGCAGTCGAGCAACGTCCACTTCGAGGGCGAGCTCGCCGTGGTGATCGGCCGGATCTGCCGTGACGTGCCGGCCGCACAGGCCACCGACGTGATCCACGGCTACACGATCGCCAACGACGTGACCGCCCGCGACCTGCAGAAGAGCGACGGTCAGTTCACCCGGGCGAAGGGGTTCGACTCCTTCTGCCCGCTCGGCCCCTGGATCGAGACCGACCTCGACCCGCAGGCCTTCGCCGACGGCGTACGCATCCAGACCCACCTCAACGGCGACCTCAAGCAGGACGGGTCGACCAGCGACATGGTCTTCGACATCCCCGCGCTGATCGCCCACGTCTCCAGCGTCATGACGCTGCTGCCCGGTGACGTCATCCTGACCGGCACCCCGAGGGCGTCGGGCCGATGGAGGTCGGGGACGAGGTCGAGATCTCGATCGCTGGTCTCGGCGCCCTCACCAACACCGTCGCACTCCGCAGCTAGACCAAGGAAGCCGAGCCCCCATGACGAGCCCCGTCCGCGTCCGATTCTGTCCCTCGCCCACCGGTTCGCCGCACGTCGGCCTGGTGCGCACCGCGCTCTTCAACTGGGCCTTCGCCCGTCACCACGGGGGGTCGATCGTCTTCCGCATGGAGGACACCGACAAGGAGCGCAGCACCCAGGAGTCCTACGACGCCATCCTCGAGCTGTGGCGCTGGCTGGGGCTCGACTGGGACGAGGGCATCGAGGTCGGGGGACCGCACGGTCCCTACAAGCAGAGCGAACGCGGCGACGTCTACCGCGACGTGCTCGCCCGCCTGCGCGCGTCGTCGTACACCTACGACTGCTTCTGCCGCAACGAGGAGGTCGATGCGCGCCGCAAGGCGACCGGCTCCAAGATGCAGGGCTACGACGGGTTCTGCCGTGACCTGTCCGCGGAGCAGCGGGCCACCTTCGAGGCCGAGGGGCGAGCGCCCATCGTCCGCTTCCGGATGCCCGACGGCTCGATCACCTGGGACGACGCGGTCCGTGGTGACATCACCTTCGAGACCGAGAACGTGCCCGACTTCGCGCTCTCCCGCGCCAACGGAGACCCGCTCTACACCCTCGTCAACCCCGTCGACGACGCGCTGATGGAGATCACCCACGTCCTGCGCGGCGAGGACCTGCTCTCCAGCACGCCGCGCCAGCTGGCGCTCTTCGAGGCGCTGGTCGAGCTCGGGATCGCCAAGGAGGTGCCGACCTACGGCCACCTGCCCTACGTCATGGGACAAGGCAACAAGAAGCTGTCCAAGCGGGACCCCGAGGCGCACGCGCTGGCCTACCGTGAGCAGGGGTTCCTGCCCGAGGGACTCCTCAACTACCTCGCGCTGCTGGGCTGGGCGATCGCTGCCGACCGCGACATCTTCTCGCTGGCCGAGATGGTCGAGGCGTTCGACATCAAGGACGTCAATCCCAACCCGGCGCGCTTCGACCTCAAGAAGGCTGAGGCGATCAACGCCTCGCACATGCGGTTGCTCACCGTCGAGGACATCACGCACCGGGCGCTGCCGTTCCTCAAGGAGGCCGGTGTGGTCAGCGACCCCGTCTCCGACGCGGACGCCCAGCTGCTCGAGCTGGCGATGCCGCTCGTCACCGAGCGGATCAACAAGCTCACCGAGGTCGGACCGATGCTCGACTTCCTCTTCGTCGACGAGGCGGACTTCAGCCGCACCGACGAGCTCGACGATGCTGCGCGCGAAGTCGTGAAGGCGGCGTACGACGCCCTCCTCCCGCTCCACACCTGGAGCACCGCGGCCATCGACGAGGCCCTGCGGGCCAAGCTGATCGACGAGCTCGGGCTCAAGCCCCGGCACGCCTTCGGCCCGGTGCGGATCGCCGTGTCGGGCAAGAAGGTCAGCCCGCCGCTCTTCGAGTCGCTCGAGCTGCTCGGCAGGGAGCGGTCGATCGCGCGTCTGCGCGACGCCATGACCCACTGAGCACGGTCCGGCTGACGATGGACGAGCCCCTCGGCTACCACCAGCTGCAGCGCCTGGGACGACCCGGTCCGTGGCGTCCGATCCTCGGCGTGCCTTTGCTGGTGATCGGTGTGTTCGTGCTCGCGCCGCTCACCGCGCTGGTGCCCGTCGCCGCCTGGCTCGTCGCCACAGGTGAGCCGGTCCGCGAGGGCCTGAGGTCGGTCACCGACCTGGACGACGTGAGGCCGCTCGGCCTCGCCTACGTCAACATCGTGCTCGCCACGGCGATCCCGATCGCGATCCTGCTCAACGTCCTGCTGCACCGGCTCCATCCCCGTTGGCTCCTTTCGGTGGCGGGACGCGTCCGGTGGCGCTTCCTCCTGGCCTGTCTGGGGGTCTCGGTGGTGGCACTGATCGCGACTGTGATGGTCTCCTCGTTCGTGCCCCAGCCCGACACGGGCTCGGAGCTGTCCGGCCGGCTGAACGACTTCACGACCACCACGCGCGACTTCCTGCTCGTCGTGCTGATCCTCACCCCGCTCCAGGCGGCGGGGGAGGAGTTCGCGTTCCGCGGCTACCTGATGCAGGCGATGGGTGGGCTCGCAGCCGCCCGGATCGTCGCCGTGGTGCTGTCCGCACTGTTGTTCGCCGTGGCCCACGGCATCGGGCAGGACCTGCCGATCTTCGTCGACCGGCTTGCCTTCGGCCTCGTCGCCGGAGCGCTCGTCATCCTCACCGGCGGCCTCGAGGCTGCCATCGCCATGCACGTGCTCAACAACTTCCTCGCCTTCGGGCTCGCGCTCGCGTTCTCCGACATGACAAGTGCGCTCACGCCCACCGGGGGGACCTGGTGGAGCCTGCCCGGGACCCTGACCCAGTCGCTCGTCTATCTCGTCCTGGCGACGTGGCTGGCGCGCCGAATGGGCCTCGCGACGACCGTGAGCCCTTCCGTTTTGGAACGGCCGCGGGGCCACGTGTAAGGTTTCTTCTCGGTCCTGAAGGTGCGCCGGAAGGGCCAAAAACCAGTAAGTCAGTGGGATATGGTGTAATTGGCAACACGACTGGTTCTGGTCCAGTTATTCTAGGTTCGAGTCCTAGTATCCCAGCGAAATCCCTGCTCCACCGGGGATTTGGACGGAGCTGCAGCCATGGTTATAGTTCCGTTCGCTTCACGAAAGAGTGCCTGCCCCCGTCGTCTAGCGGCCTAGGACGTCGCCCTCTCACGGCGGTAACGCCGGTTCAAATCCGGTCGGGGGTACAACTCGAGGAAGGCCAGTCCACCAGGGCTGGCCTTCCTTGTTCTTCCTGTGCGCCGCACTGTCCGATTTCCGCTGGGTCAGGGCGCTCGCGTGGTCCACAATCATGGTCATGAAGCGACGGGACCTCGACCACGAGTCCTGCTATCGCGCCGTCCAGAGCATGGATCGACGCTTCGACGGGGTCTTCTACACCGCCGTACGCACGACCGGGATCTATTGCCGGCCCAGCTGCCCGGCACGCACCCCGGCTCCCGGCAACGTGACCTTCCACCGCACCACCGCCAGTGCTCAGGCGGCCGGTTTCCGGGCCTGCAAGCGTTGTCGCCCCGACGCCACGCCCGGTAGTCCCGACTGGGACGTCGCCGCCGACGTGGCCGGGCGGACCATGCGCCTGATCGCCGATGGCGTGGTCGATCGCGAAGGCGTCGGCGGACTCGCCTCGCGGCTCGGCTACACACCCCGCCACCTGGGCCGGCTGCTGACCCAGGAGCTCGGAGCAGGCCCCCTCTCGCTCGCCCGCGCGCACCGCGCCCAGACAGCGAGGGTGCTGATCGAGACGACCGACCTCGCCTTCACCGACGTGGCGTTCGCCGCCGGTTTCGGCAGCGTGCGCCAGTTCAACGAGACGGTGCGGGAGGTCTACGCCACCTCCCCGAGCCAGCTCAGGGGACGCCGCGCCGGGGGAGCCGCTGCCGAGGGCGTGATCGTGGTCCGACTGGCGGTGCGCGCGCCCTATGCGGGCTCTGTGCTCCTCGACTTCCTGCGCAGGCGCGCAGTGCCGGGCGTCGAGCTGGTCGACGACACGTCATATGCGCGCACCCTGATGCTTCCGCACGGTCCCGCGACCCTGCGCCTGACCCTTCCCGACGTGACCGAGCCCTCGGTGACGGCGTTCGTGCGCGCCGAGCTCGCGCTGAGCGACCTGCGAGACACGAGCGCCGCCGTCGAACGGGCGAGGCGCCTGCTCGATGCCGACTGCGACCCGGTCGCGGTCTCGGACGCGTTCGGGGCCGATCCAGTCCTCGGTCCGCTGGTCCGCAGGACTCCGGGTCTCCGCGTGCCCGGCCACGTCGACGGCAACGAGGTCGCCATCCGGGCCGTCCTCGGCCAGCAGGTCAGCGTGGCCGGCGCGCGCACCGTTGCGGCCAGGCTCACGCACGATCACGGCGCCGAGGTCGAGACAGGGGTGCCGGGCCTCACCCACCTGTTTCCCGACGTCGCGGTGCTGGCCGCGCTGGATCCGGAGAGCCTGCCGATGCCCCGCTCCAGGGGGCGCGCTCTGACCGGTCTGTGCGCCGCGCTCGCCGATGCGACGATCGTCCTCGACCGCGCCGCCGACCGGGACGACGTACGCCACGGCCTGCTGGCGCTGCCGGGCATCGGCCCCTGGACGGCCGACTACATCTCGATGCGCGCGCTCGGTCACCCCGATGTGCTGCTCGAGACCGACCTCGGCACCCGCGACGCGCTGCGCCGGCTCGGAGCGCCGGCTGACCTCGACACCGGGGCCTGGCGGCCGTGGCGTTCCTATGCCCAGGCACACCTGTGGCATTCCCTCGTGCACACCCAAGGAGACTCCTGACATGTGGACCGTGTTGCCCTCGCCCATCGGTGACCTGCGAGTCGTCGAGCGCGACGACAAGATCAGTGCGATCAACTTCTCGCCGTTCCTCAGTCCCGTCGACGGTCGCCCGATCGGTGGACGCAACGACGCCCACCCCGTCCTCGCAGAGGCGGTGCGTCAGCTCACGGCATATTTCTCCCGCGACCTCAAGGAGTTCGACCTGCCGCTCGCGCCCGTCGGTTCGGACTTCCAGCAGCGGGTCTGGGAGCAGCTGGTCCTGATCGGCTACGGCGCCACGGCGTCCTACGGCGAGATCGCCGGCCGGCTCGGGATGACCAACGCCGCGAGCCGCGCGGTGGGCCTGGCCAACGGGCGCAACCCCATCCCGATCGTGATTCCCTGTCACCGGGTGATCGGCGCCAACGGCACCCTCACCGGCTATGCCGGTGGACTGGAGCGCAAGCAGACACTGCTCGACCTGGAGCAGGACGCGTTGTTCTGAGCGCTGAGTCGTTCAGTCGGCGGCCGCGCGCCGCAAGGACTCGGAGAGGCGCTCCGCAGCAGCGAGTACGGCGGGGGCATGCATCCGGCCGGGCTGGCGCGAGAGTCGCTCCAGCGGGCCCGACACCGAGACTGCCGCGATGATCTTGCCGCCGGGGGAGCGGACCGGGGCCGAGACCGACGCAACCCCCTGCTCGCGCTCGCCCACCGATTGGGCCCAGCCGCGGCGCCGTATCCCGGAGAGGGCGGTCGCGGAGAAGGCTGCGTTCTGGAGACCGCGGTGCATGCGCTCGGGGTCCTCCCAGGCGAGGAGCACCTGCGCAGCCGAGCCGGCGCGCATGGTGAGCTGGGAACCGACCGGGATCGTGTCGCGCAGGCCGGACGGGCGCTCGGCCGCGGCGACACACACGCGGTGCTCGCCCTGGCGACGCCACAGCTGGGCGGACTCGCCGGTGATGTCGCGCAGCCGCGCCAGGACGGGGCCTGCTGCGGCGAGAAGTCGGTCCTCGCCGGCCGCGGCGGACAGCTCGGCCAGCCGGGGGCCCAGCACGAACCGGCCCTGCATGTCACGAGCGACCAGACGGTGGTGCTCGAGCGCGACCGCCAGCCGGTGCGCCGTGGGGCGAGCAAGCCCGGTGCCTGCCACCAGTCCGGCGAGGGTGGCGGGTCCGGCCTCGAGCGCCGAGAGCACGAGGGCCGCCTTGTCGAGCACGCCGACTCCGCTAGAGTTGTCCATATGGCAATACTGCCGTCTCAGATCATGGGATGCAAGAGGTAGTGTCGCAGAGCACGCAGCGTCACCATCCCTGACCTGCGCGCACCAGCTGATGAGCACCACAGATGCGAGAAGGAGCACGACGATGGGCAAGACCCTGGCTGAGAAGGTATGGGACGAACACGTCGTCCGCAGTGCCCCGGGGAACCCGATCTCCTCTACATCGACCTCCACCTCATCCATGAGGTGACGTCCCCGCAGGCGTTCGACGGACTGAGGCTGGCCGGCCGCAAGGTGCGCCGCCCCGACCTGACGCTCGCGACCGAGGACCACAACGTCCCGACCCTGGACTGGGACAAGCCGATCGCCGACCCCGTCTCCCGGTTGCAGGTCGAGACGCTTCGCAAGAACGCGGACGAGTTCGGAGTCAGGCTCCACCCGCTCGGCGACATCGAGCAGGGCATCGTGCACGTCGTCGGTCCGCAGCTCGGGCTCACCCAGCCGGGGATGACGATCGTGTGCGGCGACAGCCACACGTCCACGCACGGCGCCTTCGGTGCGATCGCGTTCGGCATCGGCACCTCCGAGGTCGAGCACGTGCTGGCCACCCAGACGCTGACCCAGGCCAGGCCCAAGACGATGGCGGTCACGGTCAACGGCAGCCTGCCCGAGGGGGTCACGGCCAAGGACCTGGTGCTCACCCTGATCACCCACACCGGCACCGGCGGCGGTCAGGGCTACATCGTCGAATACCGAGGGCAGGCCATCGAGGAGCTCTCGATGGAGGGCCGGATGACGGTCTGCAACATGTCCATCGAGTGGGGCGCCAAGGCCGGGATGATCGCTCCCGACCAGACGACCTTCGACTACATCCAGGGCAAGCCGGAGGCACCGAAGGGCGCCGACTGGGACGCAGCCGTCGAGCACTGGCGGAGCCTGCGGACCGACGACGACGCGACCTTCGACGAGGAGATCGTGCTCGATGCCTCGGTCATGACTCCGTTCGTCACCTGGGGCACCAACCCCGGCCAGGGCGTCCCGCTGGGCGGCTCGGTCCCGAGCCCCGACGACTTCGACGACGCCACCGACAAGATCGCGACCCAGAAGGCCCTGGAATACATGGGCCTCGAGGCCGGGACGCCGATGCGCGAGGTCAAGGTCGACACGGTCTTCGTCGGATCGTGCACCAACGGGCGGATCGAGGACCTGCGTCTTGCGGCCTCGATCATCGAGGGCCACCAGGTCGCCGAGGACACCCGGCTGCTCGTCGTCCCCGGGTCGGTGCGGGTTCGGCTGCAGGCCCAGGAAGAAGGGCTCGACAAGATCTTCATCGCCGCCGGTGCGGAGTGGCGCGGCGCCGGGTGCTCGATGTGCCTGGGCATGAACCCCGACCAGCTCGCACCCCAGGAGCGCAGCGCGTCGACCTCCAACCGCAACTTCGAGGGGCGACAGGGCAAGGGTGGGCGCACGCACCTCGTCTCGATCCCCGTAGCCGCCGCCACCGCCATCCGCGGAACCCTGTCCTCACCTGCCGACCTGGTCACCGCAAGCCAGGCCGGCGCCCAGACCCTGCAGGAGGCCTGAGCCATGGAGCCCTTCACCACCCACACCGGGGTCGGCGTGCCGCTGCGTCGCAGCAACGTCGACACCGACCAGATCATCCCGGCCGTCTATCTCAAGCGCGTCACCCGCACGGGCTTCGAGGACGGGCTCTTCGCCGCCTGGCGCGGTGACGAGGGCTTCGTGCTCAACAAGCCCGAGTATGCCGCCGGCACCGTCCTGGTTGCCGGACCCGACTTCGGCACCGGCAGTTCGCGCGAGCACGCCGTGTGGGCGTTGCAGAACTACGGCTTCCGGGTCGTGATCTCCTCGCGCTTCGCCGACATCTTCCGCGGCAACTCCGGCAACGCCGGGTTGCTCGCCGCGCAGGTCGACGAGAAGGTCGTCCAGCGTCTGTGGGACCACCTCGAGGACAACCCCGGCGCGACGATCACTGTCGACCTCGAGTCGCGAACTGTCAGTGCTGGTGCGGGTCCTGACGCCATCCAGGACTCGTTCGACATCGACGACTACACCCGGCACCGGCTGCTCGAAGGGCTCGACGACATCGGGATCACGATGGGTCACGACGCCGACATCGCGGCATACGAAACGACTCGTCCGAGCTGGAAGCCCGCCACCCAACGGGCCTGAGCCGGGCACGAACGCCCACGTCGGGAAAAGAAAAGCGAGCCAAAACCCTCTCCGGTGATTGTGGCACCTGCCGCGAATGCCTAGCGTGCCTTGGAAGTCGTCGTGCACAAGCGCGGCTCCGTGGTTCATTGGAAGGGAAGCTAGTGAACAAGACACAGCTCATCGATGCGCTCGCCGCTCGCTACGAGGGGAACCGCAAGCAGGCCGCCCACGCTCTCGACTCGGTGATCGACACGATCACCCGCGAGGTCGCTCGGGGCGAGAAGGTCGCCATCACCGGGTTCGGCTCCTTCGAGAAGACGGTCCGAAATGCCCGCTGGGTGCGCAACCCGCAGACCGGCGAACGGATGAAGTCGAAGAAGAAGGCCGTCCCCAAGTTCACCCCCGGCCAGGACCTCAAGAACATCATCTCCGGCGCGAAGAAGCTGCCGAAGCTCACTGCCGCGACGATGCCCTCTCCGCCCGCCGCTGTGCGGGCGGTCGCCGCCGCGGCGGCCGCGCCGGCCAAGGCTGCAGCCAACGCCGTCACTCCGACCAAGAGCTCGAGCGGCGCCAAGAAGTCGACCGCGTCGAAGTCGACGGCGGCCAAGAAGACCAGTGCGGCGAAGAAGTCCACGCCGGCCAAGAAGACCACGACCGCCAAGACGAGCGCCGCCAAGAAGACCACGGCAGCGAAGAAGTCCACGCCGGCCAAGAAGACCACGGCCGCCAAGACGAGCGCCGCCAAGAAGACCACGGCAGCGAAGAAGTCGACGCCGGCCAAGAAGACCACGGCGGCGAAGTCGACCGCGTCGAAGTCGACGACGACCAAGAAGACCAGCACTGCGAAGAAGACCACGGCCAAGAAGTCCCCGGCCAAGAAGTCCTGATTCGACACATTGATGGCGGGTCACCCTCGGGTGGTCCGCCATCGATGCATTTGCGGAGGGTGTCCAGGCCGACCGAACGCACCAGCAGCCTTCTCGCGTAGCGAACCTCGCCTGCCATCTCGGAGTCGTCGATGACCAGTCAGATCCCCAACGTCCGCACGTGGTCGAGGACGGTGCCGCCGTACCTGTTCGCGCTGGAGGATCTCGACGTCTTCGTCCTCAAGGAGCACGAGGAGATCGTTCGGGCGATGGGCAGGGAGCGCAAGGCTGATCGCAGCGAGCTCGTCGACGGGGCCGTAGCTGGCCCGAGGTCGTCGGCTCGGGGATCTCGGCGCTCCTCGCTGCCGCCACGTTGGGGGCGACGGCGAACGAGAGCGGAGTGGATGTCTTCGGCCCGGACCTCGTCTCGGTCCCGGTGTGGCTGACGCTGGTGGGGGCGACAGTCGTCGGCGTCCTGCACGCCGTGGCATCGCGTGGCAGGCGCAGGCCGTTCCGCAGACACTTCTCTGTCACCGGGCCCGCGGACCTCGACCACGTACGTCGGCTGGTGGGTCAGCTCGAGCCTGCCGCTAGCACTCCACGACCGAACGGACGATCAGCTTGATGCCCGGAAGCTCCCAGGGCTAGGAGCCGCAGGCTCGCGCGGTGTGGATCCCCACGCCCAGGGCCAGGGCCTCAGCCAGGTCGGCACGGTCATCGACGTCGAGCCGCAACGTCGTCGCAGCACTGCCGACCTCGACCGCGCCGCGCGCGAGGTGGTGGGCGGCCGAGTCGAGACCGAAGGCGGGCTCGAACTGGGCATGGGGTGCGACGTAGGTCGTCGTCCCCGCTCCGGCGGCGTCGCGGACGAACGAGGGTCCGTCCACCTCGGCCAGGGCCGAGGCGAGGTCCTGGCTCGTCAGGCAGGGCAGGTCTGCACACAGCGCCACGGGCATCGAGGTCGGCCACCGTCGTGCGGCCTCGGCGCCCGCCTGGAGGAGCGTGGCGTTCAGGTCCTCGGTCACGCCGTCGGGGATCACGACACACCCGTCGGCGCGGAGGGCGGCAGCGAAGCGGAAGTCGTCGGTGACGGCCAGGACGGCCTCGACCTGGGGCGTGCGCATCGCGGCAGCGACGGTGTCGCGGGCGAACGCAGCGGCCAGGTCACGGCGTTGATCGGTGGGGAGTCCGTCCAGCCGCGACTTGCCGCGTGCCGGTGGCTTCACCGGGACGATCACGACGAAGGTCTGGGCGACGCGCGAAGGGGACACGCACCAGATCTTCGCACCGCGTGCGAGTAGCCTGCTCAGCGACAATCAGGAGGGTCTCGCGTGTCGGTCCGCAAGGTGCAACGCAAGCGTGGGTGGGCGGTGAACTTCGCTGCTGTGGTGATCAAGCCCACGATGCAGGCCGTCACGAGGCGGACATGGATCGATGGCGAGAAGATCCCGCCCTCGGGCGGGTGCATCCTGGTCGTCAACCACGTCTCGCACGTCGATCCCCTGCTGACGGCCCTCTTCGTGTGGGACCACGGGCGCATCCCGCGATATCTCGCGAAGTCCGGCCTGTTCCGCACGAAGTTCGTCGGCACCGTCCTCCGCTCGGCCGGCCAGATCCCGGTGGAGCGGCTCTCGCGCAAGGCGCTCGGCGCCTTCGATGCAGCCGTCGAGGCCGTCAACAGCGGCGAGTGCGTCGTGGTCTATCCGGAGGGGACGCTGACGCGCGATCCCGGCCTGTGGCCGATGGTCGGCAAGTCGGGCGCGGCCCGGATCGCCCTCGCCACCGGAGCTCCCGTCGTGCCGGTCGCCCACTGGGGCGCACAAGACCTGCTCTATCCATACTCGTCGCGCCCGCGGCTGTTCCCGCGCAAGCACATCCGGATGAAGGTCGGTGATCCGGTCGACATCTCGGACCTGGGTGCCAAGCCGGTGACGGCAGCGGTCATCACCGAGACGACCGAGCGGATCATGGCCGCCGTGACCGACCTCGTGGCCGAGCTGCGCGGCGAGCAGCCGCCCGCAGAGCGCTTCGATCCGCGCAAGGCCGGAGTCAGTCAGATCGGAAACCCCAACAAGAAGGACCGCCGATGACCAAGATCGCCGTCTTCAGCGCCGGCTCCTGGGGGACGGCCTTCTCCGTCGTCCTGGGTGATGCGGGCAACGAGGTCAAGCTGTGGGCCCGACGCCCCGAGGTGGTCGACGCCATCAACACGCAGCGGGAGAACACCGAATACCTCCCGGGCATCGAGCTGCCGCCCGGCGTGTCCGCGACGACCGACCCCGAGCAGGCGGCGTCCGGAGCCGACATCGTCGTGCTCACGGTGCCCTCCCAGACCCTGCGGGAGAACCTCACGGCCTGGGCGCCGTTGATCCCCGAGCAGGCGACGTTGGTCTCGCTGATGAAGGGCGTCGAGCTCGGGTCGCTGAAGCGGATGAGCGAGGTGATCGCCGAGGTGACCGGCGCCGGTCCCGAACGCATCGCCGTGGTCAGCGGGCCCAACCTGGCCAAGGAGATAGCCCGCCGCGAGCCCGCCGCGTCCGTGGTCGCCTGCGCCGACGAGGACGTGGCCAAGAAGCTGCAGGCCGCCTTCCACACCGCCGCCTTCCGTCCCTACACGTCCGTGGACGTGCTCGGCTGCGAGATCGGCGGCGCCTACAAGAACGTCGTCGGGCTGGCGGTCGGGATGGCCGTCGGACTGGGGTTCGGCGACAACACCACCGCCTCGCTGATCACGCGTGGTCTCGCCGAGACGGCGCGCCTGGCGATGGCGCAGGGGGCCAACCCCCTCACGCTGATGGGACTCGCAGGGCTGGGTGACCTGGTGGCGACGTGCTCCTCCCCGCTCTCGCGCAACCGGACGTTCGGCGAGAACCTCGGGAAGGGGATGACCACCGAGGAGATCTATGCCTCGACCAGCCAGGTGGCCGAGGGCGCCAAGTCGTGCAAGTCGCTGCTCGCGCTGGCCCGTCGCACCGGCGTCGATGCGCCCATCGCCGAACACGTCGACGCGGTGGTCGACGGGCGGATGACGGCGACCGAGATGATGAGCAGCTTCATCGCCCGCGAGACGAAGCCGGAGCTGCACTGAGCCAGCGACAGGCGGTCAGCCCACGCAGCCGTCGAGCGCGGCGCGCAAGTCGTCCCACAGGTCCTCGACGTCCTCGACGCCAACGCTGAGCCGCACGAGCGCGTCAGGGATCGTGGGTGCCTCCGACTTCCAGCGGCGACGGCGCTCCAGGGTCGACTCGACGCCCCCCAGTGAGGTCGCGTGCACCCACAGGCGGGTCTTGTGGGTAAGCAGGTCGGCGGCGATCGTGCCCTGCGCCAGCACGACGGAGACGATGCCTCCGAACCCGGGGTAGCGAACCTCGGCGATCGCGGGGTGCTCTTCCAGTCGCCGTACGAGCTCCTGGGCGTTGGCCTGGGCCCTCTCGACCCGCAGGTGCAGGGTCCTCATGCCGCGCAGCACCAGCCAGGCCTCGAGCGTGCCGGGGATGGCCCCCAGCAGGTCGCGCCGGTTCTTCAGCACGGAGAAGAGCTCGTCGTCGCGGGTGCAGATGGCGCCGAGGAGGGCATCGCTGTGGCCTGCAAGATATTTCGTGGCCGAGTGCACCACCAGGTCGACGTCGTGGACCAGTGGCGTCTGCAGCAGCGGCGTCGCGAACGTGTTGTCGACCGCGACGTAGGCGCCCGCCTCGTGGGCGGCCTTGGTGATCGTCTCGATGTCGGCGATCTCCAGGGCCGGGTTGGTCGGCGACTCGATCCAGACCAGGGCCGCGTCGTCGCACGCCTTCACCACGGCATCGGTGTCGGTGACGTCGACCAGCTCGGCGCGTGCCCGACCCCGAGCCTCCAGGTCGGCCAGCTGCATGATCGTGCCGCTGTAGGAGTGGCGGGGCGCCACGACCTTCGCGCCGTGCCCGACGAGGTCGAGGACCGTCGCCACGGCCGCCAGTCCCGACGCGAAGCTCAGGCAACGGCCGCCCTCCAGCGCACCGAGCGCCTCCTCGAACGCGGTCCACGTCGGATTGGCGTAGCGGCCGTATTCCAGGTCTCCGCCGGCGCCATACGTCGAGGCCATCGTGATGGGGACGTTGAGCGGGGCGTCCGGTCCGGGGTCGGGACGGCCGGCGGTCACGGCGATGGTGCTCGGCCGCAACGGGCTGTCGGTGGGGCTGGGTGTGCGCGGGTCGTCGGCCATGTCTGCCAGCGTAGGCCGATAGGGTCCTGGCAATGAACGAGCCACGGAAGCCTCGTGTCGCCGTCGTCTTCGGTGGGCGCTCGAGCGAGCACAGCATCTCCTGCGTCACCGCCGGCAGCGTGCTGGCAGCCATCGATCGGGAGAAGTACGACGTCGTCCCGGTCGGCATCGCCACCGACGGCCGCTGGGTGCTGGAGTCCGACGATCCCGGACGGCTCGCCATCCGGGGCACGACCCTGCCGGAGGTGGACGCGTCCCGCCCGACGGTCACCCTGCTCGGCTCCGAGGGCAGCCCCGACCTCGTCGTGAACCAACCGGCGCAGGTGCCTCGGGTGCTCGGTTCGGTCGACGTCGTGTTCCCGCTGCTCCACGGGCCCTGGGGGAGGACGGGACCCTGCAGGGGCTCCTGGAGATGGCGGGCGTCCGCTACGTCGGCTCCGGTGTCCTGGCGTCGGCGGTCGGCATGGACAAGGACTACATGAAGGTCGTGCTGGCCGCGGCCGGCCTTCCGGTGACCCCGGGCATCACGGTCAGCAGGCGCGAGTGGGAGACCGACCAGGTCTCCTGCCTCACGCGGATCGAGGAGCTGGGCCTGCCCAGCTTCGCCAAGCCGGCGCGCGGGGGCTCGAGCATCGGGATCAGCAAGATCCACGACCGCACCGAGGTCGTCGACGCCATCGAGCTGGCCCTCGAGCACGACGCCAAGGTGCTGGTCGAGGTCGCGATCGCCGGGCGCGAGGTCGAGTGCGGTGTGCTGGCCACGGTCGACGCCGGCCCGGAGACGTCTCGCCCCGCCGAGGTCCGCACCGGCGGGGACCACGAGTTCTATGACTTCGAGGCCAAGTACCTCGCCGGCCAGGACACCGAGATCGACCTGCCCGCCGACCTGCCGCCCGAGGTCGAGCAGGAGCTGCGGCGGCTGGCCATGCGTGCCTTCGAGGCGTTGTCCTGCGAGGGGCTCGCGCGGGTGGACTTCTTCGTGCTGGCCGACAACTCGCTGGTCATCAACGAGATCAACACGATGCCCGGCTTCACGCCCACCTCGATGTTCCCGCAGATGTGGGCCGAGTCGGGCGTCGCCTATCCCGAGCTCGTGGACCGGCTGATCACCCTCGCGCTCGAACGCGACACCGGCCTGCGCTGACCGGGGCCTAGAGGCAGGGCTCGTCCTCCGGCAGGGTCTCACCGATCACCTGGGAGACGTCGACCTGCACTGCGTCGCTCCCGCGGTGGGCAGCGGGGATGAGCACACTGACGCGGGGGAGTGGGTCAGCGCGGTGACGACGATGTCTGCGGCGGGGTCCTTGAGCTCGTCGGGTGGCAGGAACCAGCCGACGTCCCCGATCTGGGAGCAGGAGGCGAACTCGTCGTACGTCGATGGCAGCTCGACCCCGCAGGTGAGGACGATCGGCTCCTCACCCCACGCGGCACCCGGGGCGTCGGCCGGGGTGACGTCGCGCCGGGGTTCGCCGGCCAAGGTGTCGGGCAGCGCCGCCACCAGCTCGGCACATGCCTCCTGCTCGCCGGAGGACAGGTCGGGTGCGTCGATGGACACTGCGCCCGAGCAGCCGGCGACGAAGAGGGCGCAGACGACGACAACGCCCCGGGTCCGGATGGACACGGGGCGCTGGGGAGTCGCGATCAGATGTGGACGACGGGGCACGTCAGGGTGCGGGTGATGCCGTCGAGGTTCTGCACCTTGGAGACGACCAGCTTGCCGAGCTCGTCGACGTTGCGGGCCTCGGCGCGCACGATCACGTCGTAGGGACCGGTGACGTCCTCGGCCAGCGTGACGCCCTTGATCTGGGCAATGGCCGTGGCAACCTCGGCGGCCTTGCCGACGTCGGTCTGGATCAGGATGTAGGCCTGCACGACCATCTGGACTCCTCGGGCTCGGGGGTGAACGTTGTGGCGAGCGCCAACCTACCCCCGCGTCGCCGTGGGCGTCACTTCTGCCGGGGTCGACGTCCCGCAGCACGCCCGACCACCGGTCTGGTCTGATGGCGCCATGGCACAACCCGTGGATGCGACGCTGACCGATGTCGGCGAGTTCGGCCTGATCGCCGAGCTCGTGGCCCTGTTCGAGCAGGGCGAGCAGGTGCTCATCGGCCCGGGCGACGACGCGGCCGTGCTGCGCATCCGCAACGGCCATGTCGTGGTCTCGAGCGACCTGATGGTCGAGGGGCGACACTTCCGGCGCGACTGGGCGAGCGCCGAGGACGTCGGCCACCGTGCTGCAGCCCAGAACCTCTCCGACATCAACGCCATGGGTGGCGTCGCGCACTCGCTGACCATCGGTCTCGCCGCCCCGGGCGACCTGCCGGCCCAGTGGGCACTGGACTTCGCGCGGGGCTTCGCCGCCGAGTGCGCCCTGGTCGGCGCGAGCGTCGTCGGGGGTGACCTGACCCGCGCCGACCAGGTCGTCGTGGCGGTCACCGTGATGGGCGCCTGCACCGAGGCCCCGGTCGTCCGGTCGGGAGCCGCTGCCGGAGACGTGCTGGCCCTGACCGGCCGCCAGGGATGGGCAGCGGGTGGCCTTGCGGTCCTGGGTCGAGGGTTCCGCTCACCCCGCGTCCTCGTCGAGGCCTACCGCCGTCCTGCGCCGCCCTACCCGGCAGGGAGGGTGGCCGCCGAGGCGGGAGCCACCGCGATGATCGACATCTCGGACGGCCTGCTGGCCGAGGCCGGCCACCTGGCGGAGCGGAGCGGGGTGTCCATCGACGTACGTCGCGATGCCTTCGACCTGGCCGAGCCGCTGCTCGCGGTGGGTGCTGCGCTCGGGGTCGACCCGATGGAGTTCGTGCTGGGCGGCGGTGACGACCACGCGCTGCTGGCGACCTTCGGGAGCCGGGCGCAGGTGCCGGAGGGCTGGTCAGTCATCGGTTCGGTCGCCGAGGGGAGTGGCGTCACCGTCGACGGCGCGGCCTATGAAGGCCCGACGGGCTGGACCCACTTCTGAGCGGACGATGCTCGATTTCATCCATCCCGGCCGGTCGGATACTCTTGTGCGGTTGCTCGCGCGCCGTCTTCGGCTGCTCTGCGGGCCGACCCTCGAATGACCAACGATCTTCAGGAGTACACGGTGGCTGCCGTCTGTGACATCTGCGCCAAGAAGCCCGGCTTCGGCAACAACCGACCCTGGTCGCGCAAGATTACGAAGCGTCGCTTCAACCCCAACATCCAGCGCGTGCGCGCCACGATCAACGGCACGCCCAAGCGCGTCAACATCTGCACCGGCTGCCTCAAGGCCGGCAAGGTCTCCCGCTGACCTGACGAACTTCGCCGAACGGCCCCGAGAGCATCGCTCTCGGGGCCGTTCGTTGTCTGCGTCGTCGGCGTACGGCGCTAGCCTGTGCCCTTCGACCCACACGTCCGGGAAGGGGGCAGGCGATGGAGACCGTGCCGAGCGGCATCACGACCACCAGCCTGGCTCGGTTCGCCGAGATCGCCACCGACGCCTTGTCGTCGGCCCGCGAGGAGATCGACGCCCTCAACGTCTATCCCGTGCCTGACGGCGACACCGGCACCAACATGTTCCTGACCGTCTCGGCGGCTCGGGACGCGATCGTCCAGGCAGTCAACGACGATCCCCAGATGGCGCTGGGTGACGCCCTGCGGCTGCTGGCACGCGGCGCCCTGCTCGGTGCCCGGGGCAACTCCGGAGTCATCCTCAGCCAGATGCTCGGCGCCTATGTCGCCCGGCTCGCGGAGGCGGGTCCCGGCGACCGCAACGGCACCGTCGTCGCGGAGGCGATGCAGCGGGCGACCGATGCCTCCTACGCCGCTGTCGGCACCCCTGTCGAGGGGACGATCCTGACGGTCGCGCGCGCGGCCTCGGACGCGGCGATGGCGGCCTCGCGGGAGGAGCAGGCCCGAGCGCGCGACATCTTCTCCGCCGCTGCCGCGGCTGCCCGCGAGGCGCTGGCACTCACCCCCACCCAGCTCAAGGCGCTGGCCGACGCCGGTGTGGTGGATGCCGGCGGTCGCGGGCTGTGCGTCGTGCTGGACGCCGCCGAGACCGTCTCGACCGGGCGGCGTCCGCCGCCCGCAGCGGTGGGTGTGCCACGCATCCCGGTCCCGGTCGCCGTCGATGCCGGCGACCTCAGCCCCGACGGTCCCTCCTACGAAGTGATGTATCTCCTCGAGGCCGACGACGACGCGGTCCCCGCCCTCAAGGCGACGCTCGCCCCCCTCGGCGACAGCCTGGTCGTGGTCGGCGGCGACCGCCTCTGGAACGTGCACGTGCACGTCGACGACGTCGGGGCAGCGATCGAGGCGGGCATCGTGGCGGGCCGGCCCTATCGGGTGCGGGTCACCCACTTCGCCGAGCAGATCGCCCAGAGCGCGGCTCGTCGGCCGACCCAGCGGACAGGCCGCAAGGTCGTCGCTGTCGCTGCCGGTGCCGGCCTCGCCGCACTGTTCTCCGACGCCGGCGCGATCGTCGTGGAGGGCGGGCCGGGTCGGCGTCCTTCCACCGGCCAGATCCTCGACGCCATCAACGGCTCCGGTGCAGCCGAGGTTGTCGTGCTGCCCAACGACCCCGACTCGATCCGGGTCGCGGAGATCGCCGCGCGCACGGCCGAGGAAGGTGGCGAGGTCCGCGTCGAGGTCGTGGCGTCGATGGCCCAGGTGCAGGGGCTGGCCGCCATGGCGGTCCACGAGCCGGGTCGCACCTTCGACCAGGACGTCCGCGAGATGACTGCGACAGCGCGCCATGCCCGCCACGGCGCGGTCACCGTCGCCTCGAGGCAGGCCATGACCATGGCCGGTCCCTGCGAGCCGGGCGACGTGCTCGGGGTCGTGGCCGGCGACTTCGTCCTGGTCGGCGACGACGACCACGAGGTGGCCGTCCACGTCGTCGAGCGCCTCCTCGGTGGCGGTGGCGAGCTGGTCACGATCGTCGCCGGCGACGGGGGCCACGACCTGGCGACCGGCGTGGCGGCATACGTCGAAGCCACTCATCCGGCCGTCGACGTGACCGTCCACGAGGGCGGCCAGGACCGCTATCCACTGCTGGTGAGCGTGGAGTGAATGGTCGCCATCACGCCTGACTCGCCCGTGGCGAGCGTCTTCGGTCGATCACCCAAGCGCAAGCTGGTCGAGGAGGGTCTCGGGATCCGCACGGTGGGTGAGCTCCTGCGTCACTTCCCGCGGCGCTACGTCGAGACCAAGGAGCTCTCCGAGGTCGGAAGGCCCGAGGTGGGTCAGCTGCTCTCGGTCGTGGGAGAGGTGGCCAGCTCGGCGGTGAAGCCCTTCCACCGTGGCCGCAAGCAGCAGTTCCGCACCGAGGTGCGCATCCGCACCAACGGGCCGACGTTCTCGCTGTCGTTCTTCAGCCCCTACGCCGGCCAGGCCCACAAGTATGCCGACGAGATGTCGCCGGGCAGCCGGGGGCTCTTCACCGGCAAGGCCAAGCTCTTCAACGGAACCTGGCAGCTCGAACAGCCCCACCAGCTGATGTTCGGCCGGAACGAAGACGGGGACGAGGACGAGGACGATCCCAGGCTGAGCAAGCTCCTGCCCGTCTATCCCGTCACCGGCCGGCTCTATGTCTGGGACCTGATCAAGGTGATTCGGTTCGCGCTCGACGTCGTCACCGAGGTGCCCGACCTGTTCTCGCCCGAGCTGCGCGAGCGCTACGACGTGCTCGACGTGATGACTGCCCTGCGGCTGGTGCACGGACCCGACGACTATGCGCAGGCCGGTGCCGGACAGCGGCGCTTCCGCTTCGAGGAGGCCCTGGTCCTCCAGCTCGTGCTGGCCCGGAGGCGGGCTGCGCAGCGCGCGCTCGGCGCCCAGGCGCGGCTCGGCGGTGGCGGGCTGCTGAGGGAGTTCGACCAACGGCTCCCGTTCGAGCTGACCGCGGGCCAGCGCGAGATCGGTGCCGTGCTGATGCGCGAGCTCGCCCAGGCGCACCCGATGAACCGTCTGCTCCAGGGCGAGGTCGGCTCCGGCAAGACCGTCGTCGCGCTGCGCGCCATGCTCCACGTCGTCGACTCCGGAGGTCAGGCCGTCCTCCTCGCCCCGACCGAGGTGCTGGCGCAGCAGCACCACCGGTCGATCACCAGCATGCTCGGCGACCTGGGTCAGGGTGGGATGCTCGGGGGAGCAGCGGACGGCACCTCGGTCGTGCTCCTCACCGGCTCGATGTCGAAGCCGGCCAAGGACCAGGCGCTGGCAGCGATGGCGAGCGGTGAGGCGGGACTGGTGATCGGGACCCATGCCCTCCTCGAGCAGTCCGTCGCCTTCGCCGACCTCGGCCTGGTCGTCGTCGACGAGCAGCACCGCTTCGGCGTCAAGCAGCGCGCAGCCCTGACCGACAAGGCAGGTTCCCCGCCCCACGTCCTGGTGATGACCGCGACGCCCATCCCGCGCACCGTCGCGATGACCGTCTTCGGTGACCTCGAGACCTCCGTCCTCACCGAGCTGCCCGCGGGACGGGCTCCGATCCAGACCAACGTCGTCCCGCTCGCCGAGCAGCCGCAGTGGATCGCTCGGGTCTGGGAGCGGGTGCGCGAGGAGGTCGGCAAGGGCCACCAGGTCTACGTCGTGTGCCCGCGGATCAGCGGGGACACCCAGGAGGACGGGGAGAGTGACCAGCTCGACGTCGACGAGGACGGCGAGGTGACGACCAGGAAGGTGCCGCTCGCAGCGGTCGAGGACCTCCACGAGGAGCTCGCGGCGGGAGCGTTGCAGGGGCTGAGGGTCGGGATGCTCCACGGGCGCCTGCCGCCCGAGGAGAAGGACCGGACCATGAGGTCGTTCGCAGCCGGGCAGGTCGACGTGCTCGTCTCCACGACCGTCATCGAGGTGGGCGTCGACGTGCACAACGCGACGACCATGGTGCTCCTGGACGCCGACCGGTTCGGGGTCAGCCAGCTGCACCAGCTCCGTGGGCGGGTGGGTCGTGGCGGCCTCCCCGGGCTGTGCCTGCTCGTCTCCCGTGCCGAGACCGGCACCCCCGCGCGTGACCGGCTCGAGGCTGTCGCAGCGACCACTGACGGGTTCGAGCTGAGCCGCGTCGACCTCGAGCAGCGCCGCGAGGGCGACGTGCTCGGTGCCAACCAGTCGGGCTTCAAGTCCAGCCTGATCACCCTGCGGGTCCTGCGCGACGAGAAGACGATCGTCAGGGCCCGCGAGGCGGCCGACGAGCTGCTCGCCGAGGACGCCGAGCTGTCGACCTGGCCGGGGCTCGCGCACGCGGTGCTCGAGGTCGAGGCCTCCCAGCACTCCGAGTTCGTGGACAAGTCGTGAACCACCCCACGACGTTCTTCTCCTCCGCTGCACTCCACCGAACAACGCCGCGGGGACCCCGGATGAGCATCGAATGACGCGGATCATCGGGGGAGTGGCCGGCGGACGCCGTCTCGTGACGCCGCGGGGCTCGGCCACGCGCCCGACCAGCGACCGCGTGCGCGAGGCCCTGTTCTCGGCGATCGAGGCGTGGTGCGGGTCGCTGGCGGGGCTGCGGTTCATCGACCTCTACGCCGGGTCGGGTGCGGTGGGGCTCGAGGCGTGGTCGCGGGGGCGGGCGTGGTGACCCTGGTGGAGCAGGACCGCAAGACCGCGGCCCTGATCGAGCGCAACGCCCGCGCCCTCGGCACCAGTCGGGTCAGCGTGACCGCCTCGTCGGTGGCGAGCGCCCTGCGCAAGAGCCCGGCAGCGCCATACGACATCGCGTTCCTGGACCCCCCCTATCCACTCACGGACGAGGAGGTCACGGCGGCGCTGGCCGGGCTCGTCGAGGGCGGCTGGCTGGTCCCCGGGGCCCTGGTCGTGGTCGAGCGCTCGGTGCGCGGGCCCGCCCTGGGGTGGCCCGAGGGGCTCGAGGGTGACCGGTCCAAGAAGTATGGCGAGACGATGCTTTGGTACGGTCACGCCGCCCACGCCTCCGCGGGCCGTCTTGAAGAATCCGGCGAGGACCAGGAGCCCCACGATGTCTGATCGGACCCCCGGCCGGCTCCACCGGGCCGTGTGCCCCGGCTCCTTCGACCCGGTGACCAACGGCCACCTCGACATCATCGAGCGCTCGGCCAAGCTCTTCGACGAGGTCGTCGTGGCAGTCGGCGTCAACAAGTCCAAGAATCGGCTGTTCACGCCGGAGGAACGCATCGACATGCTCACCCGGGCGTGCTCGACGTGGGGCAACGTCCGGGTGGACGGCTTCACCGGACTGCTCACCGACTTCTGTCGCGAGCACGAGATCGACGCGATCGTGAAGGGACTGCGGGCGGTCAGCGACTTCGACTACGAGCTCCAGATGGCGCAGATGAACTCCAGCCTCGCGCCCGTCGAGACGGTCTTCGTGCCCACGAGCCCCGAGTGGTCCTTCCTGGCCAGCAGCCTGGTCAAGGAGGTCGCCACGTTCGGTGGCGACGTCAGCGGGCTCCTGCCCGAGTTCGTGCGTGATCTGCTGGTGGCGCGGCTGGCCGAGCGTGAGGGTGGCGCGTGAGCCATCCGGCCGACCCCCCGACCTCCCTGCCGCCCTCCCTGCCCACCTGGCGTTTTGCCCCTGCCCCGGCCGACGGCTACGATTCCGTGGTTCTGTTCAGTGTTCGGACCTGGAGTGAAATCGTGACCAGCCTGGACCCGAGGGCGCCGCTCGTGCTCGACACCCGCGAGCTCGGCCGCCGCCCGGGGTCCCAGCGGGAAACGGTGCACACAGTGCCGGCACCGGCAGAACTTGGCATCGAAGTCCTACATGTCCCCGAGGGATCGCCGGTCGAGCTCGACCTGCGGCTCGAGGCGGTCATGGAGGGCGTGCTGGTCTCTGGTTCTGCCTCGGCAGAGCTGGTCGGAGAATGCGCGCGGTGCCTGGAACCGATCGAGGAAGAGATCACCGTCCGGTTCCAGGAGCTGTTCGTCTACGACGACGCCAAGCACGACCCGTCCGACACGGACGTGGACGACGAGGTCAGCCGGCTGGAGGACGACCTGCTCGACCTCGAGCCAATGCTGCGGGACGCGGTGGTGCTCGCACTGCCCTTCCAGCCGCTGTGTGAGGAGGACTGTCCCGGACTGTGCGTCGAGTGTGGCGCCAAGCTGGCCGACGATCCCGACCACGCGCACGAGGAGCAGATCGACCCGAGGTGGGCCGGGCTCCAGACCTTGCAGGACCGCAGCAACACCACAGACTGACTCAACCGGCCGGGGCGACCCGATCGGCAACACAAGGAGAGAACCATGGCTGTTCCGAAGCGGAAGATGTCGCGAAGCAACACGCGTCACCGTCGGTCGCAGTGGAAGGCCGTCGCGCCCTCCCTCGTCACCTGCGCCAACCCCGCCTGTGCTGCCAAGCACCTCCCGCACCGTGCGTGCGGCGAGTGCGGCCAGTACGGCGCCCGCGCCGACCGTCGCCAGGTCCTCTGACCCACCAGCAACTCCGCTGAGCACGCAGGAGCTGCGACAGGAGCTCGGGAATCCAGTTCTGGATCCTGAGCTCCTCGAGCGCGCCCTGACCCACCGGTCCTACGCCTACGAGAACGGTGGGCTGCCGACCAACGAGCGCCTGGAGTTCCTCGGCGACTCCGTGCTCGGCGTCGTGGTGACCGAGACGCTCTACACCACCCACCCCGAGCTCTCCGAGGGGCGGCTGGCCAAGCTGCGCGCTGCTGTCGTCAACGCCCGGGCACTCGCGGGGGTGGCTCGCCGCATCGGCCTGGGCCAGCACATCAAGCTCGGCCGCGGCGAGGAGTCCACCGGCGGTCGGGAGAAGGCGTCGATCCTCTCCGACACCGTCGAGGCCCTGATCGGTGCCATCCACATGAGTGGCGGCATCGAGGCGTCGGCCAAGGTCGTCCACCTCCTCTTCGACGACCTGATGGTCGCAGCGGCCCTGATGGGGGCCGGCCTCGACTGGAAGACCTCCCTGCAGGAGCTCTCCGCCTCCCTGGCCCTGGGCGTCCCCGACTACGTGATCGAGGCCGACGGGCCCGACCACATGAAGACCTTCGTGGCCCGCGTGCGCGTCGGGGGCCAGTTCTACGGCCACGGCACCGGTCGGTCCAAGAAGGAGGCCGAGCAGGGCGCGGCCGCGACGGCCTACGCCGAGCTGCGCGCCGCTCACCCCGAGCTCCTCGACCCAGCCTGACCCGTGCCCGAGCTCCCCGAGGTCGAGGTCGTCCGGGCGGGCCTGGCTCGCCACGTCACCGGCGCCACCATCGACGCCGTCGAGGTCCTGCACCCGCGCCCGCTGAGGCGTGACCCACGGTCTGCGGACGGGTTCGTCGCCGCCCTCGTCGGCCAGCGGATCGTCGCCGTACGCCGACGCGGGAAGTATTTCTGGCTCGCGCTCGGCTCCGGCGACGCCCTCCTCGGACACCTCGGCATGAGCGGCCAGATGCTTCTCCAGCAGCCCGGCGCGTCCGACGAGCGCCACCTGCGCGTGCGGTTCGCCCTGTCCGCGTCCGACGGCTCGTTGGAGATGCGGTTCGTCGACCAGCGGATGTTCGGCGGCCTGCTGGTCTCCGACGGCGGCGCCGAGCTGCCGACCGAGATCGCGCACATCGGGCTGGACCCGCTCGACCCTGCCTTCGACCAGGCCGACGTGGTGCGCCGGATGCGCCGACGTGCGGTCGGGGTCAAGCGCCAGCTGCTCGACCAGGGTCTCGTCTCCGGGATCGGCAACATCTATGCCGACGAGGCCCTGTGGCAGGCCCGGCTCCACTACGACCGGCCCGGCGACCGGCTCACCCGCACGCAGGCCGACGAGGTGCTCACCCATGCCCGCGCGGTGATGACCGACGCGCTGGGGCAGGGTGGCACCTCCTTCGACGCGCTCTATGTCAACGTCAACGGTGAGAGCGGCTACTTCGACCGGTCGCTCCACGCCTATGGCCGCGAGGGGGAGCCGTGCGAGCGCTGCGGGACGCCGATCCGGCGAGCGACGTTCATGAACCGCTCGTCGTTCTTCTGCCCGGTCTGCCAGCGGCCGCCCCGGACCCGACGGCCGGCTGCGCGGACCCGGGGCCCGTCGGATTGACCGGGGCGGTCCCGGGTGGGACTCTGGTAGACGGATCAATTCCCCGCACGTCCACCTCGAAAGGGCGCACCCCATGGCGAAGGCGCTGATCGGTCATCTCCACACCGACCGCCGCATCCCCGCCCGACTGGCTCAGGAGAATCAGCGACTGCGCGTGCGCGTCGCGGAGCTCGAGTCATTGGTGCTGCGGCTGCAGGTCGAGAACGACCGCCTGGTCGAGGAGCGGGCTGTCGCCGCGCTCGAGCAGGAGATGCTCCCCGCCTGAGCGGAAAAACGCAAGGCGCGGGCGCGTGGTGTCCGCGTAGGCTCCGGAGCTTGTGAGCCGCCTGACCGACACCGTCTTCCCGACGCGGCTCGGCACCGGCTTCCGGTGGCTTGCCACCAGCTCGTGGGCCACCAACCTCGGCGACGGGCTCATGATGGCTGCCGGACCGCTGCTGGTCGCCTCGCAGACGCGCAACCCGGTGCTGGTCGCAGCCGCGGCGATGGCCACGACGCTGCCGTGGTTGCTCTTCGGTCTGCTGGCCGGCGCCCTCGCCGACCGCCTCGACCGGCGGCTGCTGGTGATGGTGATGGACGCGGTGCGGGTGCTCGTGCTCGCGGCGCTCTGCCTGATCATCTGGACCGGCCACGTCGACATCTGGATCGTGATCGTCGTGCTGTTCGCGATGGGGACGGCAGAGGTCTTCGCAGACACCACCACCAGCACGCTGGTGCCGATGCTGGTGGACAAGCCCGACCTGGGCATCGCCAACGCCCGCATCCAGGCCGGCTTCATCACCGCCAACCAGCTCATCGGGCCGGCGCTGGGAGCACTGCTGTTCGCAGCCGGGATGGCCCTTCCCTTCACGGTGCAGGCCGTGAGTGTCGCCCTCGGAGTCCTGCTGGTCTCGCGGATCGGCACGCCTCGCGGCGCCGTACGCCGTGAGCTGGACAGTCACCTGCGTCAGGACATCGTCGAGGGGATGCGCTGGGTCGCGCACCACCGGCCGGTGCGCACGCTGGCCCTGGTGATCGTGACCTTCAACATCACCTGGGCCGCTCCCTGGTCGGTGCTGGTGCTGTGGGCCCAGGACCGGGTCGGCCTCGATGCCGCCGGCTTCGGCCTGCTGACGACCGCCTCGGCACTCGGGGGCTGCTGGGGACCTTCGCCTACGGCCGGCTCGAGAAGCGGGTGCCGCTGGCGACGCTGATGAGGGTGGTGCTGCTGGCCGAAGTGGTGTTCCACCTCGCGATGGCGGTCACGACATCGGCATACGCCGCCTATCCGTTGATGTTCTTCTTCGGTGCCTATGCATTCGTCTGGGGGACGGTGTCCAACACCGTGCGCCAGCGGGCCGTGCCGACCGAGTTCCAGGGACGGGTCGGCTCGGTCTACCTCATCTGCGTGATGGGCGGCATGCTGCTGGGCTCCCTGCTGGGCGGCCTGATCGCCCAGCAATGGGGACTCACCGCGCCATGGTGGTTCGCCTTCGCCGGAGCCGGGATCACCCTGGCCCTAGTGTGGCGCGAGCTCGCGCACATCGCCCACGCGGACGAGGCAGCACTGGTGACGCCTGTCACGTGACCTGGAAGGGGGAGGCTCGTTGAGGAGACATGCGCACCCTGCCCGCCATCGCAGCCGTCCTGACCCTCGGCGCCTCCATCGCCCTGACCGCCCCTGCGTTCGCGCACGGTGATCGCGACCGGTTGGAGCAGAAGCGGACCGAGTACGAGGGCGGACTCAACGCGCCGGGCGCCATGAGCCCCAACGTCAACCTCGTGGACAGCAACCCCGGCTCTGTCGGCATCTCCGGCTGCTTCATGAGGACGGCGCCGCTCTTCGTGATGTCGGGTCTCGACTCCGTGGTCGTCCACGACGTCAGCAACCCGCTCGACCCCCAGCGGGTCGGCACCCTGCCGAGCCTGCAGTTCGAGAACGAGGCGATGAACTGTGGCGAGCGCAAGGTCGGCAAGACCACCCAGCGGTTCGCCCTGATCGGCGTCGACCTCTATCAGGCCTCGCCGAGCGACATCGAGCACATCAACGACCCGGCCCGGGGCGACTACGAGCTGATCATCGTCGACGTCACCGACCCGGCCGCGCCCCGCATCCGCTCACGGGTGCCGTCCACGACCAGCACCCACACCGTGAGCTGCGTCGTCGACACCGACTGCCGCTACGTCTACTCCGCCGGTGACGACAGCCAGGTCCCCGGACAGGGCAGCTTCTCGATCTTCGACCTGACCGACCTCGACAAGCCCGTCGAGGTCGACAGCGACCCCGCGACCGCGGGCATCCAGCCGTTCCGCTCCGACGCCGTGGGCTGGGGCGGGCACAAGTGGAACTTCGACGGCGCCGGTCGCGGCGTCCACACCGGTGCGGGTGGCTCCTACGTCTTCGACGTCTCCGACCCGGTCGCGCCGGTGGAGATCGCCAACACCGGTGCCGCGGGCGACTCGTCGCGCGAGGGCATGACCAACGGCTACAACAACTTCATCCACCACAACTCCTTCCACCCCAACGCAGCCGCCTTCCGCCCCGACGCGGCTCCGTCCCTGGCCAACGGCAACGTCCTGCTCGTCACCGAGGAGGACTACGAAGACCCCGACTGCAGCACCGCCGGCTCCTTCCAGACCTGGCACGTCAAGCGGATGGACGGCTCCGAGGGTTCGATCGTGCCGCTGGCGAAGGTCGAGCTCGCCGACCTCGTGACCTACCCGCTCCCCGTGGGCGCCTTCTGCTCGGCACACTGGTTCGACTACCACCAGTCCGGGCTCGTCTCGGTGGGCTTCTATGGCGGCGGCACCCAGATCATCGACGTCAACGACCCCCTCGCCCCGACCAGCCACGGCTTCGCCTGGTTCGGCGCCTCGGAGGTCTGGGACAGCTACTGGGTCCCGGTCTACAACTCGCGCGGTGTCGCCACCGGCAAGAAGACCAACCTTGCCTACTCCGTCGACCTGGTGCGCGGCCTCGACGTGCTGGCTGTCGACGTCGACGGTGACCAGGTCGGCGCCACTCCCGACCCGACGCTGCTGCCCGGGGGCTCAGGGACCGAGCTCGCCCTCGTGGACGCCGCGCCGGTCGGGCTGCTCGGCCTCGGGGCGGTCCTGTTCGCCGTACGCCGACGCCGGCTCCTGCCTCACGACTGACCCGGTCGCCTCAAGGGCGCGCGAGGGTGCACCGGACGTCGGTCCACCAGCGGAGTCCGTCGTCGCCGGCGATCTCCTCCAGCAGCGGGTCCACCGCGTCGCGCAGGGGGCCCAGCGTGCCCAGGCGCTGGTGGGCCTCGAGCAGCCGACGCTGGCCGTGGGACCACGACCATGCCCACCACTGGTCGATGTCGTCGACAAGGGCCTCCACCCGGGTCTGGGTCGTCGCCACCTCGGCATAGCCGTGCTGGTGCAGCAGGTTCTCCAAGGCCTCGACCGACTCGAACGGGCCGGACCTCGCCGGGTTGGCGGGTGGGCGCTCTGCGGCCGGCAACATGTCCACGATGACGTCGAACACCGGGTCCCACGACTCGTCGGTGTCGCCGAACCAGGTGAACCCGAGTCGACCTTCCGGCCCCAACGCGGCACGGTAGCGGTCGAGCGCGGAGTCGAGGTCGGGGAGGAAGAAGAGCACGAGTCCGGCCTGGACGACGTCCCAGGGTCCATCGGGCGGCCACTCGGCGTCGCCGACCTCGGCCGTGAGCCACGGCAGGTCGCCCGCCCCCGACCGCAGCCCCTCGACCATCCGGGGCGCGAGATCGGTCGCCAGCACCCGTCCTGTGGGGCCGACGGCCCGGGCGGCGCGGAGGGCCGAGGCGCCGCGGCCGCACCCGAGGTCGAGGACCCGCTCACCCGGCTGGGGCGCGGTGTGCCGGACGAGGACCTCCGCGATCGTGCCGAAGAACGTGACACCCACCTGGTCGTAGGTCGCCGCGGCGCGGTCGAAGACCGCCGCGATGCCGTCCTTGCGTGCCCGGGCGCCGAGGTCGTCCATCACGACACTGTCGCAGCGGAGCGCGCCCGAGTCGAGGTCGACCAGAAGACAGCACGTCACGCCGTAGTGTGGGCCGGGACTTCCCCCTCGGTGTCTGAGATGATGCCGCGTCCAGTCGTTGATCGTCGTGTGATGAGGGAGCGCCCGTGTATCTGAAGAGCCTGACCCTCAAGGGGTTCAAGTCCTTCGCCTCCGCCACGACGCTCAACCTCGAACCGGGGATCACCTGCATCGTGGGGCCCAACGGGTCCGGCAAGTCCAACGTCGTCGACGCGCTCGCCTGGGTGATGGGCGAGCAGGGCGTGAAGTCGCTGCGCGGCGGCAAGATGGAGGACGTCATCTTCGCCGGCACCTCGGGCCGCCCGCCGCTGGGTCGCGCGGAGGTGGCCCTGACGATCGACAACTCCGACGGGGCGCTGCCGATCGAATATGCGGAAGTCACGATCTCGCGCACGATGTTCCGCAACGGCGGCTCCGAATACGCCATCAACGGCAGCAGCTGCCGGCTGCTCGACGTGCAGGAGCTCCTCAGCGACTCGGGCATCGGCCGCGAGATGCACGTCATCGTCGGGCAGGGCCAGCTCGACACCATCCTGCACGCGACTCCCGAGGACCGCCGCGGCTTCATCGAGGAGGCCGCCGGCGTCCTCAAGCACCGCAAGCGCAAGGAGAAGGCGCTCCGCAAGCTCGACTCCACCGACGGCAACCTCACCCGGCTCAACGACCTGCTCAGCGAGATCCGGCGCCAGCTCAAGCCGCTGGGTCGTCAGGCCGAGGTGGCGCGCCGAGCGGCCTCCGTCCAGGCCGACGTCCGCGACGCCCGGGCGCGGCTCGTGGCCGACGACCTGGTGCAGGCTCGCCACGCCCTGGAGCAGGAGCTGGCCGACGAGTCGATCCTGGTCGAGCGCCGCGAGCAGGTCGAGACCGCGCTCGCCCAGGCGCGAGAGCGCGAGGCGGCGCTCGAGGCGGCGCTGCGCACCGACCTGCCCGAGCTGGCCAAGGCGCAGGAGACCTGGTTCGCGCTGTCGGGCCTCAAGGAACGTCTGCGCGGGACCCAGTCCCTCGCGGCCGAGCGGCTCCGCAACGCCGCCGGCGCAGCCGAGACCGACACAGTCGACTCCGGCCGTGACCCCGACGAGCTCGAGGCGCAGGCCGCGCGGATCCGGGAGCAGGAGACCGAGATCGGGGCGCAGGTCGAGGAGCATCGGACCGGGCTCGAGGCTGCGGTCGCCCATCGGCGTACGGCGGAGGACGCTGCTGCCGACGAGGAGCGCCGCATCTCCGGGCTGGTCCGGGCAGCGGCCGACCGGCGGGAGGGCCTGGCCCGGCTGCACGGACAGGTGAACGCGCTGAAGTCGCGGGCAGCCGCAGCCGACGACGAGATCGGTCGCCTCCGGTCGGCGCGCGAGGAGGCGCTGGCCCGGGCCGAGCGCGCCCAGAAGGACTTCACCGCGCTGGAGACCAAGGTCGCCGGGCTGGACGCGGGGGAGGAGGGGCTGGACGCCGAGCACGAGGCTGCGGTCGCCGCCCTCGACGACATCGAGGAGCGACTGGCGAGAGCCCGCGAGCAGGCCCAGCAGGCAGACCGCGATCGTGCCGGGCTGGTCGCCCGTCGGGACGCGCTCGAGCTGGGGCTCAACCGCAAGGACGGGGCCGGGGCGCTCCTGGCCGCGACAGACAAGGTCACCGGCCTGGTGGCATCGGTGGCCGCGCTGCTCAACGTGCAGGCCGGCTTCGAGGCGGCCGTGGCGGCTGCCCTGGGCACTGCCGCAGACGCTGTCGTGGTGACCGGTGCCGACGCCGCGCTGGCGGCGATCGCCCACCTCAAGGACGAGGACCTGGGCCGGGCGGGGTTGCTCCTGGGTGGCGGCACCACGCTCGACAGCGGCAGGCCGGCCCTGCCTGCCCACGCGCACTACGCCCTCGACGTGGTCGAGGCACCCACCGACGTCCGTCCCGCCCTGTCCCGGCTGCTGGCGGGGGTGGCTGTGGTCGACGACCTGCCCGCCGCCCGCGCGCTCGTCGCGGAGCTGCCGGAGCTCACGGCCGTCACCCGCGACGGCGACCTGATCAGTGCTCACTTCGCCGCCGGCGGTTCCACCCGCCAACCGAGCCTGCTGGAGACCCAGGCCGCGGTCGACGACGCGACCGCCAAGCTCCACGACGCGACAGCCACCACCGAGCGGCTGGGCTTCGAGATCTCCCGGCTCGAAGCAGAGCGGCACGACGCCCTCAAGCGCGCAGACGTCGCGCTCGCCAAGCTCCACGAGTCGGACGCGACGCTGGCAGCCGTGGCCGAGGAGCTCGGCCAGCACGGCTCGCAGGCGCGGTCGGCCCGCGGTGAGGCCGAGCGCCTGGAGCGGGCGATCGTGGCCGCACAGGAGGCACACGAGTCCGACGTCGCCGGGCTGGCCGAGCTCGAGCACCGGCTGGCGACGGCCCAGGAAGCACCCGACGAAGAACCCGATGTCACCGAGCGCGAACGCCTGGTCGAGGCGGCGAAGGCCGCCCGGCAGGCGGAGATGGATGCTCGCCTCGCGCTGCGCACCACCGAGGAGCGGGCCCGAGCGCTCAACGGCCGCGCCGACTCGATGCTGCGTGCGGCGCAGGCCGAGCGCGAGTCGCGGGCGCGGGCAGTCGAGCGCCGCCAGCAGCTGATCCTCGAGGGCGAGGCGGCACAGACCGTCAACGAGGGTGTGACCGTGGTCCTCCAGCACCTCGAGCGCTCGGTGATGCTGGCTGCCGACGCCCGGGCGGCGGTCGAGGAGTCCCGCCAGGAGCGTGAGCAGCAGCTCCTCGCCATCCGCACGACCCTGCGCGACCTCGCCCGTGAGCACGACGAGCTCGTCAACTCCGTCCACCGCGACGAGATGGCCCGCACCCAGCAGAAGATGCGGATCGAGCAGCTCGAGGAGCGCGCGCTCGAGGAGCTCGGGCTGACCGGCGACGCCCTGGTCGCCGACTACGGGCCCGAGACGCTGGTGCCCTTCTCCGGCCCCGTGGCCGAGGGTGACGAGACGCCCGACCCGGTGCCGTTCGTCCGCGAGGAGCAGCAGAAGCGGCTCCGCACGGCCGAGCGCGAGCTGGCGATGCTCGGACGGGTCAACCCGCTCGCCCTCGAGGAGTTCACCGCCATGGAGGAGAGGCACCAGTTCCTCAGCGAGCAGCTCGAGGACCTCCGGCGCACCCGCAAGGACCTCCTCGACATCGTCCGCGAGGTCGACGACCGGGTCGAGCAGGTGTTCCGCGAGGCCTACGCCGACGTGGAGAAGGCCTTCGACTCCACGTTCGCCAGGTTGTTCCCGGGGGGTGAGGGCCGGCTCGTCCTCACCGATCCTGACAACATGCTCACGACCGGGATCGAGGTCGAGGCGCGGCCGGCCGGCAAGAAGGTCAAGCGGCTATCGCTGCTCTCGGGCGGTGAGCGGTCCCTGGTCGCCGTGGCCTTCCTGGTCTCGCTCTTCAAGGCCCGGCCCTCGCCCTTCTACATCCTCGACGAGGTCGAGGCGGCCCTCGACGACACCAACCTCGGCCGGTTGCTGGAGATCTACGAGGAGCTGCGGGAGAACTCCCAGCTGCTCGTCATCACCCACCAGAAGCGGACCATGGAGGTCGGAGACGCGTTGTACGGCGTCACCATGCGCGGCGACGGTGTCTCGGCCGTGATCTCCCAGCGGCTCGAACGGGCGGAGTCGGCCTGACGGGTCAGGCCGGCGGCGCGTGGCGGTCTAGGGTGGCGCAGTGACCGAGCGAGCACCCCGCCCCACCCGCGCCGACTACGTCGCCTGGCGAACCGCCACGACGCGCTGGCGCGACGACGACGCCTACGGCCACCTCAACAACGCGACCTACTACGAGCTCTTCGACACGGCCGTCAACGCGCACCTGTTCGAAGCCACCGGCACCAACGTGCGGCTGCTGCCGCAGATCGGGGTCGTCGCCGAGACGTCGTGCCGCTACTTCCGCGAGATCGGCTTCCCCGAGCCCATCGAGATGGGCCTGGTCGTCGACAAGGTGGGCACGTCGTCGATCGTCTACCGGATCGGGCTCTTCCAGGGCGACGGCGAGGAGGCCGCCGCCGAAGGTCGCTTCGTGCACGTCTACGTCGACAACGAGCAGGGGGCCGGCAACCGGCCGGTCGTGCCGATGCCCGACGTCATCCGCGCCGCAGTGGAGCCGCTGCTCCGCTCGTGACCTGGCGACGACACCCCGGCGGTCGCGCGGAGTCGTGGCCTCGCGTGGATCTGTGCGACCGTGGACACACCGCCACAACTCGGGAGTTGAAGAACTGTGCTCGCCATCGTCCTCATGATGTTGCTCGTCCTCGTGATCTCTGGTGGGGTCGTGGCCTACGTCGCCTACCCGCACCGCGGCGAGGAGCTGCCGGTCGCCCCCCAGCTCGGCGACGTGATGCGCAAGGGCGTCGACTCGCTCCCGACCATCGGTGACTACGAGGACATCCGCGCCTGACGCGATGGATGCCCCGCCCGTGTCCCGGGCGGTGAGTGAGACGGGTCCCCGCACCCGCACGCTCGAGCTCCTCTGATTGGATTGCCGGATGGACTTCCTGGCTGACTGGCTCATCCTGATCATCAGCATCGCCGTCGTCGGCGTGCTCCTCGTGGTCGGCCTCGTCACCGGCCGAGCCCGGAGGAAGCCGCCGACCACGGGCACCGACGTGATCGCCCGTCCGACCGGGCCCGACGTGGACGAGGCGGGCCCCACCACAGCGACCGCGACTGCGCCTGCGCCGGAGAAGCCGGCGCTCGATCGGCCGGAGGGCACCGCCAGCCGGATGAAGCGGCTGCGCGAGCGGCTCTCCCGCGCCCAGGGTGGTCTGGGGCAGGGGCTGCTCGCACTCCTGAGCCGAGACCGGCTCGACGAGGACACGTGGGAGTCGATCGAGGACACGCTGCTCACCGCCGACGTCGGCGTCACCCCGACGCAGGAGCTGGTGGGGGCCCTGCGCACCCGGCTTCGGGTCGAGGGCGACAAGAACGCAGACCCTCGGACCGTGCTCCGCGAGGAGCTGGTCAAGCTCGTGGATCCCGACATGGACCGACGGCTCCAGGTCAGTGGCACCGACGGCCGCCCCGGTGTCGTGCTGGTCGTGGGCGTCAACGGTGCCGGCAAGACCACCACCGTCGGCAAGATCGCCCGCATCCTGGTCGCGGAGGGCCGCACCGTCACGCTCGGCGCGGCGGACACGTTCCGGGCCGCCGCGGTCGACCAGCTGGCCACCTGGGGTGAGCGGGTGGGCGTCGAGGTCGTGCGCGGACCGGAGGGCTCGGACCCGGCGAGCGTGGCCTTCGAAGCGGTCAAGCAGGGTGTCGAGCAGGGCACGGACACCGTGCTGATCGACACCGCCGGCCGGCTGCAGAACAAGGCCGGCCTGATGGACGAGCTCGGCAAGGTCAAGCGGGTCATCGAGAAGCAGGCCCCGGTGACCGAGGTGCTGCTCGTCCTCGACGCCACGACCGGCCAGAACGGGATGATCCAGGCGCGGGTCTTCAGCGAGATCGTCGACGTCACCGGCATCGTGCTGACGAAGCTGGACGGCTCCGCCAAGGGCGGGATCGTCGTCGCCGTACAACGAGAGCTGGGTGTGCCGGTCAAGCTGGTCGGGCTCGGTGAGGGCGCCGACGACCTCGCCCCGTTCGACAGTGGTGCGTTCGTCGACGCGCTCCTCGGCGGCTGACCCGACCCGGCCGACCGGTTCGAAAATTCAGCGTGCCGGACGTCGCTCCCGCAGACGCAGTGCCCTGACCGCGTCTGCGACCAGGCGGGCGGCCCGCTGGTCGAAGGTGTGCTGCTCGATGATCCGCAACGCCTGGGCACGACGTTCGGCGTCGCTGGGGAAGGCGTCGTACGGCGGGGTGGTGAGCCGGATCAGGTCGTCCTCGTCGTGGAATGGCTGCACCAGGTCACCGAAGGTCTCGTGGAGTCCCGAGACCGGGTCGGTGGCGATCCGGGCGCCGCACGCTGCCGCGTCGAAGAGACGGTTGGACAAGAAGCTGTCGCGGCGCATGTCGACGTGGTGGTCGTTGAGGACCACGCCGGCCGAGGCATAGAGGGCGCCCACCTGGCTGTTGGGCACTCCTGAGGACGCCACGCTGGCGGGGTCGAGGAACTCGTCCCAGTCGGCGCCGTGCACGGTGAGGTCCGCCTCGGCGGACAGGGCCGTGCGGACGGCTTGGCGGAAGACGCCTCGGGAGTTGCCGACGAACAGCACCGCCGGGCCAGTGTCGGGGACGCCTCGATCAGGGTGGAAGTAGCGCGGGTCGGTGCACTGCAGCAGCGGCTCGACCGGGAGCCCCCACTCCCGACGGACCTGCGCCGGCCAGCTCAGGCTGGCGGCGTAGACGAGGTCGAAGCCCTTGAGCTCGGCCATCGAGACCATGTCGGGGTGGCTGATGATCCACTGCATGTTGAGCGCGGTCGCGTGGGGTTCGACGAGGTCGAGTCCGCGGAGCACCAGCACCACGTCGTCGTGGTCGCGAGACGGCCGGTCACGGGCATCGCGGGAGTCGACCGAGACGTGCTGACCGCCGGCCTCGAGCGCGGCAGCGAGTGAGCGGGCGAAGTGGGTGTCGCCCCAACGCTCGCCCCGAGGACCCGCGGGCGCAGCGGTGTCGATGGTCCAGCGCAGGCGCGGTGGGCGCTCGTCGATGCCGTGGATCGCCCTGACCACCTGCTGCTGGAGGAGGACCGCTTCGGAGTCGGGATCGTCCTCGTCCGCTGAGACCCGTTCGGTCCGGACACCGGTGACCTCGAAGCCGGCCGAGTGCCAGAGCGTCGCGGTGTCGTCCTCGGGGATCGTGTGGCGACGCGACCGCAGCGCCGACATCGCCATCTTGAGGTCGGCGGGCTCGGCGTAGGAGGTCCGCGAGGTGACGGTCAGGTCGGGGACGAGCAGGGTCGATCCGATCCCGGCCGCGGCGGCCCGCAGGCCCAGGTCGGTCTCGCCCAGCACGTCGCCGAAGGCCGGGTCGAGCCCGCCCAGCCACAGCAGCGTCTCGGCCCGCAGGGCCACCATCGGGGATGCCGGCGCCGGGATGCGGCTGCGGCCGACCCGCCGCGCGTCGGAGAGCGGATGGCCTGCGAGGAGCAGTCCGAGGCGACCGTCGTTGCGGGGGAAGGTGGCGCCGGCGGAGAGGATGAGCCCGCGCCGGTCGAGGACCAGGGGCTGCGCGACGGCGACGGAGGCGTCGGCCACGGCGTCGCTCAGCTGTCGGACGAGGCCGGGCGATGGCTGCGCCTCGGGGCGGACGAGCACGACGCGGTCGCCCGTCGTGTGGGCGATGGCGATGTTCATGGCGGCGGAGATCCGCGTCCCGGCGGGCACCGAGATGCTGGTGACCGCGGGCAACAGGTCGGCGAGGGCGGACGTCAGCAGGTGCGGGCCGCGGCGGTCGCGGGCCGCGACCACGACGACCTCGACGTCGTCCTGCGCGGCCAGCAGCCAGTCCACCGTTCCACGCGAGCCCTGGCCGATCGGCAGCACGACGCTCGCCCGGCCGGGCACCCGCGGGGTTGCTTGGACGGCTTCCCAGTTGACGGTGGTCGGGGCCTCGGTGGCCAGACTGCGCACGAGCACGAGAGGGTGGGCCCACGACACCGACGGTGACTGGCGGAGGCGGCCCACGAGCCGCTCGACGACGTCGTCCCCGTCGTCCTCGTCGAAGCCACCCATCGCGTCCAGCGACCGTCGCCGCAGCAGGGTGGTGCCGAGGTCGAACTGGTCGGGCGTGACGAGCTCGCCCGACAGCCGGGTGTCGGGGCCGGTGAACGCCTGGACGGCTTCGCGACCACTGGCCCGGAGCACCGCGACGGTGCGCGCCAGGAACTCCGGATGCCAGAGGTGTCCGGGCTCGACGAAGGTGACGAACTCTCCGCGCGCACGCTGCAGACCGCGGTTCAGGGTGCGGCCGACCGGCGTCCTGGATCCGAGGACGACCCTGACACGAGGGTCGCTGCTCGCCGCTTCGGTCGCCACGGTGCTGGTCGCGTCGATCGAACCCCGGTCCAGGACGAGCAGTTCCCACTGGGCCAACGTCTGGTCCTGCAGCGCCGCGATCGTCGAGGCCAACATGGGTCCGACGTCCTGGGCACTCATCAGCACGGTCACCATGGGACCGGACGCGTCCGAGACGTGCTGCGAGGCCCCCGGATTGGCGTCGAGATAGGTCTGGACCTGCCACTCCCGGGCCGCTCGGAGGGCGCTGTCGCGGAACTCGCCCCACTGCAGGTGGGGATAGGTGCGGCGTACGGGCATCGGCGTCTCGCGCGTCGCGTGGGCCGCCCACCAGGCGAGCGGGCCGAAGGCGTGTTCGCGGGCCGCCGGATGTTCCTCGAGGATCCGCTCGGTGTTGATGAGGGGGTGGGGAGCCAGCCGGCTGCGCGGACCCTCGGTGACGTACCACAGCGACGGGGGCAGGTCGCCGGCCTGCCAGACCCCCTTCCCTGGCAGCCAGGTCGCCTCGAAGAGGGGGTGCGGGGAGATGTCAGGGGTGCTGATCACGGCCATGGCCGCGTCCTCAGGGGACTCCGGCAGCGTGCCGAGCTGGGCGCTGATCCAGTCGAGGTCGAGCAGGCCCGAGGCGACCAGGTCGCGAGCCGAGTGCCGTGCTGCCGAGCTCGTGGGCGGTTCGATCACGCAGTCACCTGGGCTTCCTTGCGGATGGTCTGCCCCTGGGCGCTCAGCAGCGGGTCGATGAAGTGGGCGAAGTCCCGCGCCATGCGTCCCGGCGGACGCGATCGGGCGGCGGCGATCGACGAGGCGCGGGCCTGGTCGGCCCTCCCGGGGTCGGCCACCAGGTCCGTGATGGTCGCGCGGAGCGTCTCCTTCAACGAGCGGTCGTCACGGGGATTGAACAGCCGGACGTGGGGCTCGTCGGCCAGGTCGAGCAGGGCGCCGGTCCGTGGACCGACGATCGGAAGGCCGAAGGTCTGGGCGAGCCAGAAGACACCTGAGTTCAGGATCCTGGAGTAGGGGAGGACCGCGAGGTCTGCCGCCCCGAACCACACCTGCAGCTGGTCGTCCGGCACGTGGGAGAACTCCGAGATCACCCGGGACGAGAGCTCGCACCGGCGCTCGAGACCGGCCGTCTCCTGGGTCTGGGCGGGCTTGCCCGCGACCAGCAGGTGCAGGCTGGGGTCCTCCTCCGCGAGCTCGTGGAAGACGTCCAGCAGCCGCCCGAGGCCCTTGTAGGGCCGGATGCCGCCGAGGGCGACCAGCACCTTGTCCGAGGCGGAGAGGCCCAGGTGGGAGCGCGCTGCCTCGCGGCTGATCCAGTCGGGATAGCACCCCACATAGCTGGAGTGCTCGATGACGACGACGCGTCTCGGGTCGAGACGCAGGACCTCGGAGGCCTGCCGGGCAGTGATCTCCGACAGGGCGTGGATGGCGTCGGCCCGGTCGGCCAGGAGCTGGGCGAGCTTGGTCTCGGCCCAGACGTGGCGAGCCTCGTGGGGCAGCACGTTGTGCAGCGTCCACACCAGCCGGCCACCGGCCGTACGGAACTTGTGCAGTGCGGCGCTGAAGCGGTCTAGCTCGATCGCAGCCCGGAACGGCCCGGTGGCGTGCTGCATGATCGGAGTGGTCCAGTGGATGTTCAGGGTGCCCGGCACCGATGCGACCGAACGGTTCTCGAGGTGCTCGACGACGTCGGAGACACCGACCGGATAGGCATCGACCGCGTCCAGCTCGGCGAACAGCATCCCTTGGTAGGGGTTGGCCCGGTTGTAGTCCGGGAAGTAGTGCAGGGCGCGTCGAGGTGGCGGTGACGCCTGCTCGGAGCGGGCGACAGCCAGGCCCTCCTCGAGCTCACGGGCACGCACGTCCCACGTGTGCTGGTCGAGGACGTGCTCGCGCAGGCGATCGACCTCTGCACGCACCCCGTCGGGCGCGGCGAGGAGGGAGGTGATGACCTCGCCGAGCTCTTCCGAGCTGCGGTAGACAGGCACCGGCAGCCCGCACTCGACTGCTCCGAGTGCGGAGTTGAGCAGGGGCAGTGAGCCGCACGCGATGCTCTCGAAGAAGTGGGCCGGCAGCGTTGCGTCCGCGATCGCGTGGCTCGGCAGCTCGATCACCGTCAGCTCGGAGCAGGTCAGCACCTCGGGCGCACGCAACCACGGGACAGGCTCGTCCAGCCGTCCCAGCAGGCCCGAACGCATGCTGCGCAGGGGTTCGGCATAGACCGTGAGCGGCACTGTGAGACCGAGGTCGTTGATGAGCGGGTGTATGGCGCGCGAGCGCTCGACGTGCACGCCGACCGCGATGGCGCCGGCGCGTGGCTCGTGCTCTCCGGCGCCACAGGCGAAGAGCTCGGCGTCGGCGGCGCAGCGCAGGAGGTCGACGCGACCGGCACGAGTGCGGCGCAGGATGCTGCGCGCCACCTCGGAGCCCACCAGGACCTGGTCGAAGGCCTGGAGGTGGTCCAGCTCCGCCCACGTCTCGACCTCTCCGTGGGCCCACGCGACCTTCCAGGCGTCGACGGGTGCCTGCGACGGGTCGGCGTCGGGTGTGGTCGCGATCCAGATGTCAGCCGCGCCGCCGAGGTGCCACCGGTGCCGCGGGACCAGGCGGACGCCATACCCGCGATCGGCGAGCGCGAGTCCGAGACCCGCGGCTGCGACCAGGTCGGGAGTGGCGTGCCGCAGGTCCACCGAGTGGACGAAGAAGAGCACCCGGTCCCCGTCGCCGGTCGCCAGCTCACCGTCGACGAGCTGTCGATAGGCGGCCCGCCGCCGGTCCAGGGCCGAGATCTCGTCGGAGTCGGACCGGGCCGGGCCAGCAGCAGCCCGGTCCGGGGTTGTCCCCGGGCTCACGACCCGTCCTTGCGCCGGCGAGCGCGCTGCACGACTGAGGTCACTGTGCGGACCGCGCGCGAGTCGCGAGCCAGGAACAGCTCCTGCTCCAGCTCGGTCACCTGGACCTGGATCAGGTCGCGCTCCCGGGAGACCTGCGCGACCCGGGCGCGCAGCAGGACGTTCTTGTGGCGCAACCGCTGCAGCCGGTCCTGGAACTCCGCGAGCTGTCGGTCCATCGCCAGCAGCTCGTCCTTGCCCGACTGCATCTCACGGGCGATGGTGGCCCGCTCTCGGGCAAGCAGCTCGCGAGTGCGCTCGAGCTCGTGGGCCAGCCGCCGGTTCTCCGCGGCGCTCGCCTCGTCGGCGTCGGGGGAGTGGGGACGAGCGGTGGTGAAGGAGGGGAACCGGGCGACGGTGACCTGGCGCCCGTCCTGGAGGGGACTTGCCCCCTCGTCCTCGAGGACGAAGCCGGCGGAGGCGATCGGTGTCGCGAGGTCGCGCTTGCCCGAGACCACCACGAGACCACCCGGCACCAGGGCGCCGGAGCCCAGGGTGCGGAAGAAGAGGTCTGCGTCGTGACTGGTGTCGAGCACGTCCTCGACGACGACGACGTCGACCGGGGCCACGAGGAACGGCCGCGCCCAGTCGTCGGCGGCGGCGCCACGGCCCATGTCGAGAGCCCACTCGGCGTCAGGAGGCGCGGTGGCGGGCCAGCGCAGGCACTCCACCTCGCGGTCGTGCTCCTGGGCGAGCCGCGTGGGGACAGGCGAGTCGGAGAGACCGATGTGGAGCACCCGCGGGCCGCCGGCGAGGGTCTGCTCGATCACGGTGGCGACGTCGTCGCGTCCCTTGTTCATCGGTGGCCCACCCCCTCTCCCTGGCGTCGCACGTCGTCCGGCCACGGGACGTGTGAGACATCATCATTGCGCCCGTCGCGCCCGGCGCGGGCGTCGGCCGCCGCCTGCTCGACCAGGGCGTCGAAGTCGGGCAGCCACTGGGGCGCGTGCTCGGCGACCTTGCGCCGCCAGTTCTTCAGCCACTTTCCTCGCAGCTGGGCGAGTGCTGCCTCCCCGTCGCCGCCGAGGGCGCGCTGGACGAACAGGTAGCGGTTCCGGGTCATGTAGTAGAGGTGGTAGGGCGAGGGGAGGGCTCCGGTCGAGCGCTGGTGGTGGAGCATCCGGGCGCGCTGCTCGATCATCACGCGCCAGCCGGCGGCCGCGACGTCGCGGCACCACTGCGTCTCCTCGAAGTAGAGGAAGTAGTCCTCCGGGAGCAGCCCGATGGTCTCCAGCACCGTGCGCCGTGTCAGCAGCGACGCCCCGGTGATGTAGTCGACGTCGTGGGCGCCGGGTGAGGGCACCCGGGAGATCGGGCGGCCCTGGTGGAGGTGCCTGGTCTCACCGGCCTTGTCCTCGTCCACGATCCCGCCGTCGAACCACACGATCTCCTCAGCGTCGTGTGCCGCAGGGTGGACGATCCGTGGACCGACGACCCCGCAGTCGCGGACATCACCGAGCAGCTCGATCAGGCGCGGCAGGGTCTCGGGCTCGACCCGGGTGTCGGGGTTGAGCAGCCACACGAGCTGGTTGCCGCGGCCCAGGCAGTGCCGGATCCCCACGTTGCTGCCGCCCGCGTAGCCCAGGTTGCCACCGCTCGAGAGGACCACCGCCCGATCACCGACGAGGGCTGCGAGAGCTGACCGCGACGTCTCCGAGTCGGAGTTGTCCACCACCACGACGTCCATGTCGAGGTCGTGGGAGGCCTCGAGCGACGCGATGCAACCGACCGTGTCCTCGGCGCTGTCGTGGTTGACCAGCACAACGCCCGTGCGCGCCGCGCGATCGGCGCTGCTTCCGGTCATGGCGCGAGTGTATCGAGGTCGGACCGCGGTCCCGACCGCTCGCCCCGTGCGCTCCCGTTCACGCGTCCGTAACGGAGGACGCGGATCTGTTGCGTGGGTGCAACACGAGTCGGTGAGCGGTGAAACGTCGACCGCGCAGGGTGGTGCCCGATCGTCGCTGAGGTCCCGACACCGTCGTCGGACCACCGCCTGCGACTCCCTCGTCCCGCAGCACTGGAGGTCCCGTGTACGACGGCTACTACACCTGGATGCTGATCTCAGCATCCATGGTCCTGTTGATGACAACACCCGGACTCGCGCTCTTCTACGGCGGCATGAGCCGCTCGAAGTCCGTCCTGAACATGATGATGATGTCCTTCAGTGCGCTCGCCGTGGTCGGCATCGTCTACGTCCTGTGGGGCTGGAACATGACGTACGGCGACAGCTACGCCGACGCCGACGGCGGAACCGGCAAGGAGTTCCTCGGACTCTTCGCCAACCCGTTCCACAACTTCGGCCTGGGCAACATCGACCCGGCCAACTACGTCTTCGTCGCCTTCCAGCTCACGTTCGCGGTGATCACCGCGGCACTCATCTCCGGTGCGATCGCTGACCGGGTGAAGTTCTCGGCCTGGCTGGTCTTCGTGCCGCTGTGGGTGACCCTGTCCTACTTCCCCCTGGCCCACATGGTCTGGGGCGGCGGGTTCCTCACCTGGGCCGACGGCGACGGCCTGGCCGCAATGCTCTTCGGCTCGACCGACGGCCTGCCCAACGTGGCCCCGATCGACTACGCCGGCGGCACGGTCGTCCACATCAACGCCGGGATCGCCGGCCTGGTGCTGGTGCTGATGCTGGGCAAGCGCCTCGGCTTCGGCAAGGAGCCGATGAAGCCGCACAACCTGACGCTCACCATGATCGGCGCGGGCCTGCTGTGGTTCGGCTGGTTCGGCTTCAACGTCGGCTCCATCGTCTTCGGCAGCACCGAGGAGGAGGCGATGCTCACCCAGTTCACGACCGAGACCGGCCTGGTCTGGCTCAACACCACCCTCGCCACCTGCGCCGCGATGCTCGGCTGGTTGGTCGTCGAGAAGGTCCGCGACAAGCACGCCACGTCCCTCGGCGCTGCGTCGGGTGTCGTCGCCGGCCTGGTGGCGATCACCCCGGCCTGCGGTGCGGTGACGCTGGTCGGAGCGATCGTGCTCGGCGCCGCCGCCGGTGTCGCGTGCTCCCTCGCGGTGGGCCTGAAGTACAAGCTCGGCTACGACGACTCGCTCGATGTCGTCGGCGTCCACCTCGTGGGTGGCCTCGTGGGCACGATCGGCATCGGCCTGCTGGCCGCTCCGACCGCAGCGACGTCCGCGATCCCCGAGGGCCTGCTCTACGGCGGCGGTGTCAAGCTGCTCGTCGTCCAGCTCGCCTGTGCGGCCTTCGCGATGGTGTGGGCCGCGGTGGCCACGGTCATCGTCGCCCTGCTCATCAAGTTCACCATCGGCTGGCGCCTGGCCGACGAGGACGAGCTGTCCGGCATCGACTTCGTCGAGCACGGTGAGTCGGCCTACGACCTCGACGGTGCTTCGGGAGCCCGTCGCCGGCTGCACGGCGGACCCGCGGTCCTCGTGGGAGCCGCTGCGCCCGGTGGTGGCGCGGTCGAGAAGGACACCGACACCGAGACCGAGACCGAGACCGAGACCGAAGGAGCCAACGCATGAAGCTCGTCACCGCAGTGATCAAGCCCCACAAGTGGGAGGACGTCCGCGAGGCGCTCGAGACCTTCGGGGTCACCGGGATGACCGTCTCCGAGGTCAGCGGCTATGGCCGGCAGAAGGGCCACACCGAGGTCTATCGAGGCGCGGAGTACGACATCGCACTGGTGCCGAAGATCCGGATCGAGATCGTCACCGACGACGCCGACACCGACGACGTGGTGGGGATCGTGGTGAAGACGGCGCAGACGGGACGGATCGGGGACGGCAAGGTCTGGGTGAGCCCGGTCGAGACGGTGGTGCGGGTGCGGACCGGCGACACCGACGAGGCGGCCATCTGAGGGGGTCGCGGGCGCCGTACGGACGTGACGCACGAACCGTCGGCCGGTCGGGACAACCGACCGGCCGGCGGTTCGCATTCATTTACGTGCACGAAACACAGCGCGTGCGGCACTGAAACCAAGGCTGTCCAAGGTTGCTGCCCATGACTTCGCTCGCTCTCCGACCGCTGGTGCTCGACACCGGTGACACGGCCTGGCTGCTCGTCGCGTCGGCCCTGGTGCTCCTGATGGCGCCGGGCCTGGCCCTGTTCTACGGCGGCATGGTCCGTTCCAAGGGCGTGCTCAACATGATGATGATGACGTTCGGCGCGCTGGGCGTGATCGTCGTCGTGTGGGTGCTGGTGGGCTATTCGCTCGCCTTCGGCGACGATGTCGGCTGGGGGCTGGTCGGCGATCCGACGCAGTTCTTCGGCCTGCAGTCGCTGATGAGCGAGGACAGCAACGGCGACGGCACCGTCCCGCGCATCCTCTTCGCCGTCTTCCAGGGCCTGTTCTGCGTCATCACCGGCGCCCTGGTCTCCGGTGCCATCGCCGACCGTGCGCGGTTCGGCGCGTGGCTGGTCTTCGTCGCGGTGTGGACCGTCCTGGTCTATGCGCCGGTGGCCCACTGGGTCTTCGACTTCTCCGCGGGTGACCACGTGGGTGGCTGGATCGCCAACGACCTGGGTGCGATCGACTTCGCAGGCGGGATGGCGGTGGAGATCTGCTCGGGTGCCTCCGGACTGGCGCTCGCCCTGGTCCTGGGTCCGCGGCTCGGGTTCGGCAAGGACCCGATGCGACCGCACAACCTGACGCTGGTGATGCTGGGCGCAGGCTTGTTGTGGTTCGGCTGGTTCGGATTCAACGCAGGGTCGGCCCTGGCGGCCAACCAGACCGCTGCGATCGTCTTCACGACCACGTTGCTGGCGGGGGCCGCGGGATCTCTCGGCTGGCTCCTGCTCGAGCGGCTGCGCGACGGGCACGCCACGACGCTGGGCGCGGCATCCGGCCTCGTGGCCGGGCTCGTGGCGATCACCCCGTCGTGCGGTTCGCTGACACCCCTGGGCGCGATCGCCATGGGCGGGGTCGCTGGAGTCGTGTGTGCCCTCGCGGTCGGCCTGAAGTACAGGTTCGGCTACGACGACTCGCTCGACGTCGTGGGCGTGCACCTCGTCGGTGGCCTGATCGGCACCTTCGGCATCGGCGTGCTCGGCTCCGCCGCCGCTCCCACTGGCGTGGACGGGCTGCTGTACGGCGGGGGCGTCGACCAGCTCGGCAAGCAGCTCGTCGGTGGCGGCGCCGTGCTCGTCTATGCCTTCGTCGTCTCGGGCATCATCGGGGTCGTCATCGACAAGGCGATGGGCTTCCGCATCCACGAGGAGCACGAGCTCACGGGCATCGACCAGGTCGTCCATGCCGAGACCGCCTACGACCTCCACGCCACCGCAGGTGCCCGTTCGGGGCACTCGGTCCTGGGAACCATGACCCATCGAGAGGACAACGAATGAAGCTCGTCACCGCGGTCATCAAGCCGCACAAGTGGGAGGACGTCCGGGCAGCGCTCGAGACCGTCGGGGTCACCGGGATGACCGTCTCCGAGGTCAGCGGCTATGGCCGGCAGAAGGGCCACACCGAGGTCTACCGGGGCGCCGAATACGACATCTCGCTCGTGCCGAAGATCCGCATCGAGATCGTCGTGGACGACGCCGACGTCGAGGTGGTCACGGGCAGCATCGTCCAGGCGGCCCGGACCGGGCGGATCGGCGACGGCAAGGTCTGGGTCTCTCCGGTGGAATCGGTCGTGCGGGTCCGCACGGGCGAGCGCGACGAGGGCGCGATCTGACCTGATGACTGCGAGCGAGCGGGCCGGGCGGGCGGCTGCGGCGGACCGGCTGTGCCAGTCGGCCTACGCCGGCGGTGCGGGTCCGGACGTGGGGGTGGCCCTGGTCGCCGTCGGCGGCTACGGCCGCGGCGAGCTCGCCCCCCACTCGGACCTCGACGTGGTGCTGGTCCACGACGAGGGGGTCGACCCCGGCGAGCTCGCCCAGCAGCTCTGGTATCCGCTGTGGGACTCAGGGTGGCGGCTCGACCACTCGGTGCGCTCGCTGCCCGAGATGGTCAGCGCTGCGGAGGACGACCTCAAGGTCGCGCTCGGCCTGCTCGACATCCGGCACCTCGCCGGCGACCCCAACCTCACCCTGCGCCTGCGCGCGACGATGCTCGCCGGCTGGCGACGTCAGGCGCGGCGGCGGCTGCCTGAGCTGCGAGAGCTCGTGGACCGGCGTCACGCCGTCCTCGGCGAGCTGGCTCACGTCTCGGTGCCGGACATCAAGGAGTCCGAGGGCGGGCTGCGGGACGCGACGGTGCTCAAGGCGCTCGGCGCCACCTGGCTCGTCGACGTCTCCAGCGGAGAGCTCGAGGGTTCGAGGCAGGCGCTGCTCGACTTCCGCGACCTGCTCCACGACGAGACCCGGCGCCCGACCGACCGGGTCGCGCCAGAGCTGTGGCAACCGATGGCGGTCGCGCTGGGGCTGCCCGACGCCGAAGCCGCACAGAGGCACGTGCGAGAGGTCGGCAGGCGCATCAGCCACCTGTCGAGGCTGACGTGGCGGCGTGTCGACGCCTTGCTTGCGCGGCCGGAGTCGGTGAAGGGCGCCCGGCGGCCGGCCCTCGAACCCGTCGCCGACGGAATCGCGCTCTCGCGCGGCGAGGTCGTGCTCGACGCACGCGCCCGCCCCGACCTGGACCCGACGATGCTGCTGCGGGCAGCCGCCGAAGCGGCCGAGCGCGACGTCGTCCTGGCGCCTGCCACCGCGGCGCGGCTCGTCCGGGAGTGTCCGCCGCTACCGACGCCGTGGCCCGAACGGGCCCGCGATGCGCTGGTGCGCCTGCTGGCGTCTGGTCCCGGCCTGCTGCCGGTCTGGGAGACGTTGGAGGAGACAGGCGCCCTGAGCGGCTTCCTGCCGGAGTGGGAGCGGATCCGAATGCTTCCGCACGCCTCGCCGATCCATCGCTTCACCGTCGACCGGCACGTCGTGGAGACCTGCATCGAGGCCGCTGCGCTGATCCGGGCGGTGGCGCGCCCCGACGTCCTGCTGGTGGCCGCCCTCCTGCACGACATCGGCAAGGGTGGGCGGATCGAGCACTCGCTCGCCGGTGAACCGATCGCCCGCGCCATCGCCACCCGGATGGGCTTCGATGCCGTGGCCGTGGACCTGGTCGCCGGGCTCGTGCGACACCACCTGTTGCTGTCGGAGACGGCCACCTCGCGCGATCTCGACGACCCTGCGACCGTCCAGGGCCTGCTCACCAAGGTGCCGGACGTCGACGCGCTGGAACTGCTGCTCGCGCTGACCGAGGCCGACTGCCGGGCTGCGTCGCCGAAGGCCTGGTCGGCCTGGCGGGCCGGGTTGGTCACGGCGATGGCGACGCGGGCGCGGGCAGCCCTCGGCGGTCACTCAGCACCGGCAGCACTGCCGGATGAGCTGGCCCTGCCCGACCAGGTCGTCGCGGGTGGCACCTGGGTCGGGGTCGAGCCGCAGGGGAGCGGGGCGCGCGTCACCGTGGTCGCTCCCGATCGCGTGGGCCTGCTCGCCGACGTCGCTGCGACGTTGGCGATGCAGCGAGTCCAGGTGCGTGCGGCTCGGGCGTGGTCCCAGGACGCCGGGGACGTTCCGTTCGGGGTGTCCGTCTGGGAGGTGGCCGAGCCCGACCTCGACCCCCGCGTGCTCAGGGAACGGCTCTCGGCGATCAGCGAGGGGCGGATCGACGCGGCGTCGCGCCTCGGGCGGCCCGTCCCGGCGAAGCTGGAGCCCGTCGTCGCCGTACGCGCTGAGGCGTCGGCCTCGGCCACCGTGCTCGAGGTGCGGATGGACGACCGGCTGGGAGTCGTGCACCTGGTGTGTACGGCGCTGGCCGGCCTCGACCTGTCGGTGCGCTCGGCCCACGTCTCCACGCTCGGGCCGCAGGCCGTCGACGTGTTCTACGTCCAGGAGACGCACGCGGGCCGGCTCTCCGACGAGCGTGCCTCGGCCGCTGCCCATGCGGTCCGATCAGCCCTGAGGGGATCGTGAGGCCTCAGAGCGTGGGCCAGGTGGTCCAGCTGGCCGGGAGGCGGCCGCCCGACGCCACGGCGTGCGGGACGAGCCTGGCCTGCCAGGTGGCCCCGTAGTCCGTGCTGATGTGTGCCACTCGTGGCCATGCGAAGTGCTCGACCACCGCCATGGTGCCGGGCTGCCCACTCTTCAGCAGTCCGGTGCCTCCGCGGCTCGCACCAATGGGGAGCAGGGTGACCCCGAACGACCCGTCGGGGTTCTGCCACACAGCGCCGTGTCGCGTCACCCGCCCTGAGTCGGCCACGAGGGAGATGCCGCCCCAGTACCAGCTGTCGGCGGCCCCCCACCAGTCCCACATCGCCCCTCGCGGGGACGAGACCGCGTGCAGCCGAAGAGTCGTCAGGTCGACGTAGGCGATTCCGTTCGCATGGACCAGCGGCCCGGCGATCTCCGTGACCTCGACCGGATGGCCTCGGGCCAGGGCTCGCGTCTCGCCTCGAGAGTTGACCATGGTGGTCGCTCTGGCGGTGGCGAGCGCGAACCAGTCATCCACGACATGGCTCACCCCCAGGCTGCCCGGAGACAGTCGATAGGCGGCGACGGTCTCGAAGTTGTCCCGGCTCACCTCGACGGCCTCTTGATACTCCCCTTCCTGGTAGGAGGTGGCGCGGCTGCAGTCGGCCAGGCACACCGACCAGACCGCGCGTCGACGCCGGGTGCCCCGGTGACGTTGTCGTCGCCCCCATAGACCTGCGCGTCCGGGTGATTCCTGATCTGCTCCGGGGTCAGCCGCGGGAACGGCCCCGTGATGCGATCTGGTGGGGGCGGGGTCGCAATTCTTGGGTCAGGTACAGCCGAGTGGCTCACCGACGGATTCGGTGCGACGGGTGCGGTCTGGTCGTCCCCAGCGCCCAACGACCCGGCTGCCGCGATGGCAGTCACCACCAGCACGGCAGCCACCGACACGGCCATGGCCGCAGCCCGGCGTCGACGGCGGGTGGCGATCCGCTCCAGCTCCTCCAGCCCGGGTGGGCGGACCTGCGCGCCGTACTCCAGCAGCTCGTCGAGCTCAGCCATGGGGCTCGGCCTCCCTGTCGCACTGCTTGTCGTCGGCCCGGTCGTCCAGCAGCCCGGCGAGGTGGGCCCTGCCTCGAGCCGGCCGGGACTTCACGGTGCCTGCGGGCAGCCCGAGCTGATCGGCGATCTCCTGGACCTGGAGGTCGGCCAGGTGGTGCAGGACGACGATCTCGCGGGTGGCGTGGTCGAGCTGTTGGAGAGCCGCGACGAGCGCCACGTGGTCAGGCGTCATCCCGAGCGCGGCCCGTGGGCCCGGCACCTGGGCCAGCAGCCTCCGGGCGACCTTCGCGTGCCGCCAGCGGTTGCGCAGGCGGTTGAGGGCAACGGTGCGCAGCCACGCCTCGGGACGATCCGCGTGGGCGAGCCGGTCACGGTGCCTCAGTGCCTCCACGAACGCCTCCTGGACGGCGTCCTCCGCCTCTGCCTGGCTGCCGCAGAGAGCCAGCATCTGCACGACGAGCCGGCCGTAGGAGGCGTCGTACAGCTCCTCGATCAGGTCTCGTCGCTGCACTGCTCACCTCCCGGCCGCTCGACGTCCTGCCAAGACGACACCCGGATCCGGGCCCGGGTTCCCTGCGGATCGTGCTGGATCCGGCCATTCTCCTCCCGGCGGTTAGTCTTGGCCGACCTGTGCGGAGCGTTCCGCGCGACCGTCGTACGACACCCGTGAACGACCCCGAGGACTGACCACACGTGTTCGCCACTCTCTCCGACCGCCTCGCCGACACCTTCAAGAACCTGCGCGGCAAGGGCAAGCTCTCCGAGGCCGACATCGACGCCACGGCCCGCGAGATCCGCATCGCGCTCCTCGAGGCCGACGTGGCGCTGCCCGTCGTGAAGGAGTTCGTGGCCGCGGTCAAGGACCGCGCCCGCGGCGAGGAGGTCAGCCAGGCCCTCAACCCGGCCCAGCAGATCATCAAGATCGTCAACGAGGAGCTCGTCACCATCCTCGGAGGTGAGACGCGGCGGCTGCGCTACGCCAAGACCGGTCCCACCGTCATCATGCTGGCCGGCCTGCAGGGTGCCGGCAAGACGACCCTGGCCGCCAAGCTCGCGCTGTGGCTCAAGGACCAGGGCAAGACCCCGATCCTCGTGGCCGCCGACCTGCAGCGCCCCAATGCCGTCCAGCAGCTCCAGGTCAACGGCGAGCGGGTCGGCGTGCCGGTCTTCGCCCCCGAGGCCGGCAACGGCGTCGGCAACCCGGTCGAGGTGGCGCGGTCCGCGATCGACGAGGCCAAGCGCAAGCTCCACGACGTCGTCATCATCGACACGGCCGGACGGCTCGGTGTCGACGCCGAGCTGATGAAGCAGGCGGCAGACATCCGCGACGCCGTGCAGCCGGACGAGGTGCTCTTCGTCGTCGACGCCATGATCGGCCAGGACGCGGTCACGACCGCGCAGCTCTTCCTCGACGGGGTCGGCTATGACGGCGTCGTGCTGACCAAGCTCGACGGTGACGCCCGCGGTGGTGCCGCGCTGTCGATCGCCTCGATCACCGGACGCCCGGTCATGTTCGCCTCGGCGGGCGAGAAGATGACCGACTTCGACCTCTTCCACCCCGACCGGATGGCGTCGCGCATCCTCGACATGGGCGACATGCTCACCCTGATCGAGCAGGCCGAGAAGACCTTCGACCAGGAGGAGTCGCGCAAGGCGGCCGAGAAGCTCGTGAGCACGGGCGACTTCACCCTCGACGACTTCCTCAAGCAGATGCAGCAGATCCGCAAGCTCGGGTCGATGTCGAAGATCATGGGGATGCTGCCCGGGATGGGCCAGTTCCGCGACCAGCTCGACAACTTCGACGAGCGTGAGATCGACCGGATCCAGGCGATCATCCAGTCGATGACGCCGGCCGAGCGTGACAACCCCAAGATGATCGACGGCTCCCGGAGGGCCCGGATCGCCAAGGGATCGGGGCGTCAGGTCTCCGACGTCAACCAGCTCGTCGACCGCTTCTTCGAGGCGAAGAAGATGATGCAGCAGATGATGCGCGGCGGCGGGGGGATGCCCGGAATGCCGGGGATGCCGGGGGCTCCCGGCGCCGTCGGTGGCGGCAAGCGCGGCAAGGCCAAGCAGGCGGCCAAGAAGGGCAAGGGCAAGCGGGCCTCCGGCAACCCCGCCAAGGCTGCGCAGGAAGCGGCGGCCGCCCGGGCTGCTGCTGCGCAGAAGGCCGCCAACCCGTTCGGCGCTGCCGGCGAGGACGTCGACTACGAGAAGGCCGCGGCCGCGCTCGACCTGCCCAAGGACTTCTCCAAGTTCCTCAAGTGAGTCCCAGACCCCCAGGTCCGTGCTGGTCGTCGACGGGGCCAACGTCGTCGGCGCGGTCCCGGACGGTTGGTGGAAGGACAGGCCGGGCGCTGCGCGCCGGTTGCACGAGCGGCTCCTCGTGGGCGACACGCCCCACGACCGCATCGTCCTGGTCCTCGAGGGCGGCGCCAAGGCTGGGGTCAAGGCCGGGCAGGACGCCCACGTGCAGACCGTGCACGCGCCGCGCGACGGGGACTCGGCCATCCTGGCGCAGGTCAAGGCCCTCCGTGAGCGAGGCGACGTCGTCACCGTGGTGACGGCAGACCGGGCGCTCGCGGCCAACGTCGCCCCGGCGATCGTCCTGAGCCCCTCGTGGCTGCTCGACCGCATCTGACCTGACTAGGGTCGGGTCATGAGCGCCTTGAAGTTCTCTGGTCCGGTCCTGCCCGACGGAGAGGCCCGAGACGTCTATGTCGTCGACGGCCGCGTGACCCTCCAGCACCAGCCCGGCGCGGAGACCGCGGCGCGCGGCTGGATCGTCCCGGGTCTGGTCGACGCCCACAACCACCTCGGTCTCAAGGACGGTGGAGCCGTCTCCGACGAGGAGGTCGAGGCGCAGTCCGTCGCCGACCGGGACTCGGGGGTGCTGCTCACGCGCGACTGCGGGTCACCTGCCGACACCCGCTGGGTCCACCAGCGCGACGACCTGCCGCGCCTGGTCAGGTGTGGGCGCCACATCGCGCGGACGAAGCGCTACATCCGCGACTACGGCTTTGAGGTGGAGCCCGAGGACCTGTCGGCATACGCCGTCCAGGAGGCCCGGGCCGGGGACGGTTGGATCAAGCTCGTCGGCGACTGGATCTCGCGCGAGGCCGGCGACCTGACGCCGAGCTTCCCGGAGGCGGCCTTCCGCGACGCGATCGCGGCCGCCCACGCCGAGGGCGCCAAGGTCACCGCCCACTGCTTCGGCTCCGACGTGCTCCAGGGGCTGCTCGACGCCGGCATCGACTGCATCGAGCACGGGACGGGCCTCGACCTCGACCAGGTCGCCCAGATGGCCAGCACGGGCACGGCGCTCGTCCCGACGGTGCAGCAGACGGACAAGTTCCCGCAGTTCGCCGCCGACGGACGAGAGAAGTTCCCGGCCTACGCCGACACCATGGAGCGGCTGCACGCGCGGCGCCGTGAGGTGTTGATGTCGGCGTACGACGCGGGCGTGCCCCTCTTCGTCGGCACCGACGGCGGGGGGATCGCTCGACACGGCGACATCCTCGGTGAGCTCCGCGCGATGGAGCAGATGGGGATGCCGACCGAGCGGGTGCTGGCGGCTGCCTCGTGGGAGGGCAGGTCGTGGTTGGGCTTCGAGGGAGTCGTCGAGGGTGCGTCGGCCGACTTCGTGGTGGTCGAGAGCGACCCCCGGCAGGATCTTTCGGTGCTGGCCCGGCCTGTGTGCGTCGTGCTCCGCGGTCGCGTCGTCGCCTGAGACGCGAAGGAGCGGCCACCCCGACGGGGTGACCGCTCCAGCGGGTGCGTCGGTCAGACGGCCGGGACCGGCTCGACCTCGTCCTCGGTGGGCTCGAGCTCGGCGTGTGCTGCCTGCAGGTGGGCGCGGGCGGCCTTGACGTCGGCCTTGGTGCTGGTGGCGGTGATCGCCAACGCAGCGTCCTCGGCGGCAACGAGGTGGGCAGTGGCCTCGGGGTCGGCAGCCGCGTCCGCGGCCAGGCCCTCGGCCTGCTTGAGGATGTTGACGACCAGGCGGAAGTTCTCCACCCGGAAGCTGCGCAGGTCCTTGCGGGCAGCGCGGGTGTCGAGCGTCGAGTCAGCGGCCTCGACGGCCGTCCTGACGTCAGCCAGCGCCGTCCGGGCCTCGTCGATGTTGGCGACGACCTCGGCCTCGACGTCGTCCGCGAGGTTCACCACAGAGCCGCTGGTCGCCAGTCGGGCCAGGCGCTTGTCCTTGCCGGACACGTCCTTGAGGAGCTGCTTGGTCTGCGGCTTGGAAACCTTGGCCGCCTTCTCCTTCTTGGCCTTCTTCGCCTTGGTCGAGTGGGCGGGGGCGTCGGCCGCAACAGCGAAGGTCGTCGCCGCGGAGGGTGCTACCAAGGCCGCGGTCGCGACAGCGGTCGCGATGATGCGTCGGGTCTTGTGCATGGGGAGAGTGCTCCTAGAAGTCTGTGGATATCGGGCGAGCCGGGGGAGCCCGTCCGTCGAGTGTGCCTCCCGGCACTGGTCCAGACAACCGGAGGATCGGGCCAAAACGCATAGTCACTTCGGGTCATGCGGACGGGGCGACACAATGCGGTCATGCGCGACATCGCCGACATCGCCGACATCTTCCCGCCCCTCGGGCTCCGCGTGCGGTCGGGCCCGCTCGAGCTGCGCGGCATCACCGACGACGTGCTCGCGGCGCTGGCCGACCTCGCGACCAGGGGCATCCACCCGCCCGAGTCGATGCCGTTCTACGTGCCCTGGACGCAGGCTCCGGTCGACGAGCTCCCGCTCAACTTCGTGAGATATCACTGGCAGACCCGTGCTGGCTTCTCGCCGGAGTCGTGGGACCTCAACCTCGCGGTCCTCCATGGCGGGGAGCTCGTCGGGGTCCAGGGCTTCTCGACCTCCGACTACCGGGTGACCCGCACCGGGGAGACGGGCTCCTGGCTCGGCCTGGCCCACCAGGGCAAGGGAATCGGCACCCTGATGCGGCAGACCCTGTGCGCCTTCCTGTTCGAACACCTCGAGGCCGAGGAGATAACCTCCGGCGCCTTCACCGACAACCCCGCGTCCCTCGCGGTGAGCCGCAAGGTCGGCTACCGACCCAACGGCGTGGTCCGCAAGACGCGGCGCGAGGGGGAGTGGGCGACCAACCAGCAGCTGGTCCTCACGGCGCGCGAGCTGGTGCGCTCGCCGTACGCCCTCGAGGTGGACGGCGTGACACCGTTGCGACGCTTGATCGGGCTGGATTCGTAGCAGCGGGGCGCGTCTGGCAGAATCGGGCGCTGAGTCGCAGCGGTGGACGGGCCCTCTCACCCGCCCAGTGTTGCGCCCCCCGGACCGACCCGACCCGGTCCCCACCTGGCTGGGGTCAGTCCACACACCACATATTCCTTGAGGAGACTCCACAGACGTGGCCGTCAAGATCCGTTTGAAGCGCCTGGGCAAGATCCGGGTCCCGCAATACCGCATCGTCATCGTCGACTCGCGCAAGAAGCGCGATGGTCGCGTGATCGAGGAGATCGGCAAGTACCACCCCAAGGAGGACCCGTCCTACATCGACGTCGTCTCCGAGCGGGCCCAGTACTGGCTCGGCGTCGGCGCCCAGCCGACCGAGGCCGTCGAGGCCATCCTCAAGGTCACCGGTGACTGGCAGAAGTTCAAGGGCCTCCCGGGCGCCGAGGGCACCCTGCGCGTCAAGGAGCCCAAGCGCGACAAGCTCGAGATCTTCAACGAGGCCCTGAAGGAGGCCACCAACGAGCCCAAGGGCGCAGCGGTGACCTCGAAGAAGAAGGCCGAGAAGAAGACCGAAGAGCCTGCAGCAGCCTTCGAGGCCAAGGGCAAGGCCAAGGGCGACGCCAAGGCCGAGACCCCCGCCGAGGAGACCCCGGCCGAGGCTCCCGCCGAGCCGACCGCCGAGGTCGTCGAGGCCGACGCAGCAGCGACCGAGGAAGCCACCTCCGAGTCGGCCGAGCCGAAGACCGAGGCCTGAGCGAATGCTCGCCGAAGCTCTCGAGCACCTCGTGCGCGGTGTCGTCGACAACCCCGACGAGGTCTCGGTGCGCGACAAGCAGCTGCGTCGCGGCTCGATCCTCGAGGTCAGGGTGCATCCCGACGACCTCGGCAAGGTGATCGGCCGCAACGGTCGGACCGCCACGGCGTTCCGCACGGTCATCTCGGCCCTCGCCGGCCGCGGTGACGCGCGGGTCGACTTCGTGGACGTCGACCGGCGGCGCTGACAGGCTCCGCTTCGTCGAACGGGCGTCTCCCCTTCTGGGGGTGGCGCCCGTTCTGCGTCTGGTGTGCGTCGGCATAACCTGTCGCCCGTGAGCGAGAGCATCGAGGTCGTCGTCGGTCGGATCGGAAAGCCGCACGGTCTCCGGGGCGAGGTCACCGTCGACGTCCGCACGGACGAGCCGGAGAGCCGATTCGCTCCGCGTACGGCGCTGCGAGCCCAGCCGCCCCAGGACTCGGCCAGCCGGCTGACCAGCCTGACCGTCTCCCGCAGCCGCTGGCACCAGGGGGTGCTGCTGGTGACCTTCGAGGAGGTCCCCGACCGCGACGCCGCGGAGGCGGTCCGCGGCACCGTCCTGCACGCCACGCTGAGCCCCGCGGACGCACCGAAGGACCCTGACGAGTTCTATGACCACCAGCTGATCGGCCTGTCGGCATACGACGAGGCCGGCACCCGTCTCGGCGAGGTGACGACCGTCGTCCACGGCTCCGCCCAGGACCTCCTCGGGATCCGGGCCCTCGACGGCCGCGACACGCTGGTGCCGTTCGTGGCCGCGCTCGTGCCCGAGGTGGACGTCGAGGCGGGACGGGTGGTCATCGCCGACCGGCCCGGCCTCGTGGCGCCGTTCCCCGACGAGAAGACCGACGCGTGAAGATCGACATCATCTCGATCTTCCCCGCCTACCTCGACCCGCTCGGGCTGAGCCTGCCGGGCAAGGCCCGCGCCAAGGGGCTGCTCGACATCGGCGTGCACGACCTGCGTGACTGGACCGGCGACAAGCACCGCACGGTCGACGACACGCCCTACGGCGGCGGCGCCGGCATGGTGATGAAGCCCGAGCCGTGGGGACAGGCGCTCGACGAGGTCGCAACGGGGGCCACGATCATCTTCACCACCCCCAGCGGGCAGCCGTTCACGCAGGCGCTCGCGAAGGAGCTGTCGACCCACGAGCACCTCGTCTTCGCCTGCGGCCGGTATGAGGGCATCGACCAGCGGGTCATCGAGCACGCTGCAACCATCGGTTCGGTGCGCGAGGTGTCGCTCGGCGACTACGTCCTCAACGGCGGCGAGGTCGCAGCGCTCGCGATCACCGAGGCCGTGGTGCGGCTCCTGCCGGGGTTCATGGGCAACGCCGAGTCGCTCGTCGAGGAGTCCCACGAGGACGGCCTGCTCGAATACCCCGTCTACACCAAGCCCGCGGTGTGGCGCGGCCGCGAGGTGCCGCCGGTGCTGCTCTCGGGCGACCACGGCCGGGTCGCGGACTGGCGGCGCGACCACGCCCAGCGCCGTACGGTCGAACGACGGCCGGACCTCGCCGCCTCCCACGGGTTGGTGGGCGACCTGGCCGACCTCGACGTCCGGGCTGCGACCGCGGCCGACGCGGGCGAGCTCTTCACGCTCCAGCGTGCCTGTTGGCTGCAGGAGCAGGAGGCCAACCCCGGCGTCTCGATCCCGGCCCTGGCCGAGTCCCTCGACGACGTGCGCCACTGGCTGGGGGAGTGGACGACGTACGTCGCCCGCGACCCCGCGTCGGGACGGTTGCTGGGTGCGGTGCGCGGCCGCGTCGCCCACGAGGAGTGGGACATCGGCCGGATCATGGTCGCCCCCGACCTGCAGGGCCGCGGGCTGGGCCGCCAGCTGCTGGCGCTGATCGAGGCGGCTGCCCCGGCCAGCCTCTCGACATACGTCCTGTTCACCGGCGTCGGCAGCGTCCGCAACATCGCGATGTACAAGAAGGCCGGGTTCCGGCTGCGCCCCGACCGGCCGGCGCCGGAGGGTGCGGTCGTGCTGACCAAGCCGCGCTCGCGCACGGGGCCGTCACGCTCGCGCTGACAGGTGCGATTTCGCGGCACGCGCGCGGGTCTGGCAGACTCAACCCTTGGTCCTGCCGGCCAAACGATCGCCCCGTGAAGTTGCGCGGGGGATCCGCGACGACCACCTGCCACAGGGGGTGTGCGACGCCGCCGGCCAGCACGGCGGGACCGCATCGATCCTCCACCTCAATTCCGCGGCCGACCTGTGGCATCCGTGAGGAGCAACCATGACCAACGTGCTCACCGAGCTCGTCAGCGCCAACCTGCGCACCGACGTCCCGGCCTTCCGCGCCGGTGACACCGTCAACGTCCACGTGAAGGTGGTCGAGGGCAGCCGTTCGCGCGTCCAGCAGTTCCAGGGCGTCGTCATCCGCATCCACGGCTCCGGCGTCGGCCGCACCTTCACCGTCCGCAAGGTCTCCTTCGGCGTCGGCGTGGAGCGCACCTTCCCGATGCACTCCCCGATCTTCGACAAGATCGAGATCGTCACCCGTGGTGACGTGCGTCGCGCCAAGCTCTACTACCTGCGCAACCTGCGCGGCAAGGCCGCCAAGATCAAGGAGCGCCGCGAGTTCTGAGCGACCAAGCACTGGTTAGTCTCTGCTCGTGACTTCAAGCGACCGCGGCTCCGTCCCGACTGAGACCCAGCCGGACGGACCCCGGTCGTCGTCGTCGGTGGGCAAGAAGGAGAAGAAGCACCAGCTGCCCCTGTGGCAGGAGACGATCCTGCTGCTGGCCGTGGCGCTGGTGCTCGCGATCGCCATCAAGGCGCTCTTCCTGCAGGCCTTCTACATCCCGTCGGAGTCGATGGAGCCAGGCCTGGTCAAGGACGACCGGATCCTGGTGCAGAAGGTGTCCTACTGGGGTGACGGCAAGCCCCAGCGTGGCGACGTCGTGGTGTTCAAGGACCCCGGCGGCTGGCTCGACGGAGCGGCGGCCGCCGGCCCCACGGGCACCATCCCGAAGGTGATGGCCAAGATCGGGCTCTACCCGACCGGCGGACACCTGGTCAAGCGCGTCATCGGGGTGGCCGGTGACACCATCGAGTGCTGCGACGACCAGGGGCGGATCCTGCTCAACGGCAAGCCCCTCGAAGAGGGCACCTATCTCCGCGACGAGAAGGGCACCAAGTGCAACGGTCCGATGCCCACCGGCCTGAAGTGCGACCGTGACTGGAAGACCGGGCCCGTGCCCGACGGTCACATCTTCGTCATGGGCGACAACCGGGCCCACTCCGCGGACTCCAGCCAGCACATGTGCAGGCCGACGGTGACCGACTGCGTCTCCGGCCGCGAGTTCGTCTCGGCCGACCTCGTCGTCGGCAAGGTCTTCGTCCTGCTGTGGCCGCGTCAGCGCTTCGACCTGCTCGAACGGCCTGACTCGTTCGAGGACGTCCCCGACGCGTCCTGAGGGCCCTCACCCGATGACGTCGCTCTCCCACCTCCCCTCCGGCGCCGCGATCAGGCGCGATGCCGGGCTGTACGGCTACGAGCGTGCCCTGCGGCGGGTCGGGATCGACCCGATCGCGGGCGTGGACGAGGCCGGCCGGGGCGCATGCGCGGGACCACTGGTGGCCGGCGCCTGCATCTTGCCGCCCGGACGCGCGGGAGTCGTCCCCGGCCTCGCGGACTCCAAGCTGCTGACCGAGAAGGCCCGCGAGCGCGTCTACGCCCAGGTCGTACGCCGAGCAGTCGCGTGGTCGGTGGTCGTGATCGACTCCGAGGAGTGCGACCGCCTGGGCATGCACGTCGCCAACGTCGAGGCCCTGCGCCGGGCGGTGGCCCTGCTCGACCACCGCCCGTCCTACGTCCTGACCGACGGCTTCCCCGTGGACGGACTCGAGGTTCCCGGTCTCGCGGTGTGGAAGGGCGACCGGGTGGCGGCCTGCATCGCTGCCGCGTCGGTGCTCGCCAAGGTCACGAGGGACCGGATGATGGTCGAGCTCGACTCGACGTACCCCGCCTATGACTTCAAGACCCACAAGGGCTACATCACCGACGTGCACTCCGCGGCCCTCCTCGATCACGGGCCGTCAGCGGTGCACCGGATGCGCTTCGTCAACGTCCGGCGGGCCGCAGGCCTCGAGCCGCCGGCGTCGGTGCACAATGGCGACGAGGCCGAGCCGGCCGTCTAGTGAGGGGTGGGGCATGAGCGCCGAGGAGCTCGAGAAGTACGAGACCGAGATGGAGCTCACCCTCTACCGGGAGTATCGCGACGTCGTCTCGATCTTCAAGTACGTCGTGGAGACCGATCGCCGGTTCTATCTCTGCAACCAGGTCGACGTCCGCGCCCGGACCGAGAACGGCGACGTGTTCTTCGAGGTCTCGATGACCGATGCCTGGGTGTGGGACATGTATCGCCCTGCGCGATTCGCCAAGAGCGTCAAGGTGCTGACCTTCAAGGACGTCAACGTCGAGGAGCTCAGCGAGCAGGAGATCCAACCCCCCAAGAGCTGAGCAGCGGGTCGCTCACCGTCCACAGGCCGGTCGCACTCCGCGCCTTCCACAGGCGCAGGCGTCGGTGCGGTGCCGTTGTCCGCGGGCGCCGATGTGCTGGTCCTCCACGACCAGGAGGCCCTCACATGGACATCACGTCAGCCCGCCCGCCGCGGCTCAACCACAACCAGGCCCTGGGGGCCTACGGCGAGGTCCTCGCGGCCCGATTCCTGACCCGGCAGGGCCTGGTGCTGCTCGACCACAACTGGCGCTGCGCCGAGGGTGAGATCGACCTGGTGCTGCGCGATGGCACGACCTTGGTGATCTGCGAGGTGAAGACGCGCACCTCCAGCGCCTGTGGCACGCCCCACGAGGCGATCACCAAGGCCAAGGTCAACCGGCTGCGCCGGCTGGCCTCAGCGTGGCTCCGCGCCCACTCGGCACACCCCGACGACGTCAGGCTCGATCTCGTGACGGTGCTCGGTCCGCGGTCCTCCACCCCGGAGATCGAACACATCCGGGGGCTGGTCTGATGTCGCTGGCGACCGCGCGCTGCCTGGCCCTGACCGGTGCCGAGGGGCACCTCATCGACGTGCAGGTCGACATCTCCCAGGGCACGGTCGGGACCTTCCTGGTGGGACGCCCCGACCGGGCGCTGCAGGAGGCTCGTGACCGGGTCCGGATGGCGATCAACAACTCCGTCCCCTCGTGGCCGGCCACCAGGCGGGTGACGATCCTGCTCACGCCGGCCGACCTGCCCAAGAGCGGCACCCACTTCGACCTCGCGATCGCGGTCGCGGTCAAGGCGGCCGACCAGAGCCCACCACGTGAGGGCGCTCCCGACCACCGGGTGCCGCCCGGGGCGCTCGACGACTCGGTCTTCATCGGCGAGCTGACGCTCTCGGGCCACCTGCGTCCGGTCCGCGGTGTGCTGCCGATGGTGCTGGCCGCGCGGGCCCGGGGGATCACCCGGGTCTTCGTCCCCGAGCCGCAGGCGCGGGAGGCAGCCATGGTGCCGGACATGACGGTGTTCGGGATGCGGTCGCTCTCGCAAGTGGTGGCCCAGCTGCGGGATGAGCCGGTCCCGGAGGCCCCACCCGTCGAGGGGACGGCCTCCGCCCGGCTGCTGACCTGGCGGGGGCAGGAACTGCGCGACGAGGTGGACATGGCCGACGTGGAGGGCATGGAAGAGGTGATCTATGCCGTCACCGTCGCGGCGGCGGGCGGGCACCACCTGATGCTCAGCGGCCCACGTGGGGCAGGCAAGACCACTGTCGCCGAGAGGATCCCGACAGTCCTTCCCGATCTCACTCTCGAGGAGTCCCTCGAGGTGACGGCGGTCCACTCGCTGGTGGGGGCGCTCGATGCGCTGGTCACCAGACCGCCCTTCTTCGCCCCCCATCACGACGCGAGTCGCGCCAGCGTCCTGGGCGGCGGCACCGGTCGGGCTCGGCCCGGCGAGGTCAGCCTGGCCCACCACGGCGTGCTGTTCCTCGACGAGTTCCCGCTGTTCCGGTCCGACGTGATCGACTCCCTTCGCCAGCCTCTCGAGGCGGGGGAGGTCACGATCGCTCGCGGCGAGGAGTCGTCGACCTATCCCGCTCGCGCCATGGTGGTGCTGGCTGCCAACCCGTGCCCCTGCGGCAACTTCCACGCCCAGGCCGGCGGCCTTGCCTGTGACTGTCTCGACGCCGTGCGCCGCCACTACCAGCGCAAGCTCAGCGGCCCGGTGGTCGACCGGATAGACGTGTGGCGCGAGCTCACGCCCATGGGATCCCACCGCGGTCGCGACCCCTTCGCCGTGCGCCGCACCTCCGCCGACGTGCGGGCGGTCGTCATCGCAGCCCGCGCCCGGCAGGCCGCGCGCTTCGCAGGACTCGGCTTCGCGCTCAACTCGGCCGTTCCCAGTGCTGTCCTCGCCGAGCGTTGGCCCTTGCCGGAAGACGGCCAGGAGCTGCTCGACGAAGCGATGTCCCGCGGACGGCTCAGCCGTCGCGGTGTGACGCGGGTCCACCGCCTGGCGCTGTCCGTGGCCGACGTGGCCTGTCACGAGACCCCGGATCGCAAGGATGTCGAGACGGCCCTGGCCCTGCGCACCAGCCGGCCGGTGCCCGTCTCGGTGTTGCGGCTCGCCTCATGAGTGCGGAGGCCGAGCGACTGGCTCGAGCGCGTCTCAGCCACGCCGTCGAGCCCGGCGACGCGAAGGTCGCCGACGGGGTGTCCAGGGCGGGGGCCGTCAGGATGGTCGAGGAGATCCTGGACGACGACTCCCGCCCACAGCTGGCGGCCCGGGTGCGCGAGACCGATCCCGTGCGGGTGCTGGCCGTGGCCGAGCGCGCCGGGATCCGCTTCGTCACCCCGGCCGACGCCGAGTGGCCCGACCAGCTGGACGACCTGTCCCACGGCCAGCGGGTGCAGGGTCTGGGAGGCTCACCGGTGGGCCTGTGGGTCCGCGGCCCGATGAGGCTCTCCGAGCTGGCCGAATCGGTGGCCGTGGTGGGCTCGCGCTCGGCGACCTCCTACGGCTTCGACGTCGCCTCCGACATCGCTGCCTCGTTGGTCCGGGCGGGCTCGCCGCTCGTCTCCGGGGCTGCCTTCGGGATCGACCAGGCCGCACACCGGGGAGCACTCGGCGCCGGAGGACCGACCGTGGCCGTGCTCGCGTGCGGTGCCGATCGGGCCTATCCCGCCACCCACCGCGAGCTGATCGACCACATCGGCCGCCACCACGCGGTGGTCTCCGAGGCACCGCTGGGGTCGACGCCCACCAAGGTGCGCTTCCTCGCCCGCAACCGCCTGATCGCGGCCCTCACACGCGGGACCGTGCTCGTCGAGGCGGCGGTGCGCAGCGGTGCGCTCAACACTGCCCATTGGGCCGACGTCCTGAGCCGGGTGCTGATGGGGGTCCCCGGCCCGGTGACGAGCGCGACGTCGCAGGGTGTCCACAACCAGATCCGTGGCGGTGCCGCCATGCTGGTCGCCTCGGGCCAGGACGTCCTCGAGCTCGTCGGGGTGAGTGGGCAGCACCTCCTGCCCGTGCCGAGGGGGCCGGAGAGGCCTCATGACCGGTTCGCCCTGCACGAGGTGCGGGTCCTGGACGCAGTGCCGGTGGCGCAGGGGGCGTCGGCGCTGTCGATCGGTCGGATCGCCGGGGTGGACGAGCGGGAGTCGCAGCGAGTGCTCGACGCCCTGGCCGCAGCGGGGCTCGTGCACCAGGGGGTCGACGGCTGGCGGCTCGCTCGCCCGGCGCGATCATGACCCGGGCGGTCCTCGTGGCTGCCGCTCTCTGGGGGCGGCGCGATCTACGATCGGGGCATGGCAGACGACGGGCGGCAGGGCGAGACGCCTTTGTCGGAGTCGGTGGCCAGGGTGCTGGCCGACTACGAGCGACACCTCACCTCCGAGCGCGACCTGACGCCCCACACCGTCCGCGCCTATCTCGGCGACCTGGCCAGCCTGCTCGACCATGCGGGGAGGCTGGGGATCGAGGACGTCGCCGGGCTCGACCTGCGCACCCTGCGCAGCTGGCTCGCCAACCAACAGTCCCTCGGCAGGTCCCGCACCACGATCGCGCGCCGGGCCACGGCGGCCCGCGTCTTCACCGCGTGGTTGGCGCGCACGGGTCGGGCCCCGACCGATGCCGGCGCCTCACTGGGCTCACCCAAGAAGCACAAGGCGCTGCCAGCAGTGCTCCGGGCAGACGAGGCGGCCGCGTTGATCCAGGCGGCCGCCACGGCGGCCGATGACGGTTCGCCCGTGGGAGTGCGGGACGTGGCGATGCTCGAGCTGCTCTATGCCACTGGCATCCGCGTCGGTGAGCTCGCCGGCCTCGACATCGACGACGTCGACACCGACCGCCGGGTGGTCCGGGTCTTCGGCAAGGGCCGCAAGGAGCGCGCCACCCCCTACGGCCAGCCGGCGGCGCGTGCGATCGAGCGCTGGCTGAGAACGGGCCGACCCACCCTGGCGGTCGAAGGGGCAGGCGCGGCGCTCTTCCTGGGCGCCCGCGGTCGCCGCATCGATCAGCGCGTCGTCAGGGAGCTGGTGCATCGGCGAATCCGCGACGTGCCCGGGGCCCCCGACATCGGGCCGCACGGTCTGCGACACACCGCAGCAACCCACCTGCTCGAGGGGGAGCGGATCTGCGGTCGGTCCAAGAGCTGCTCGGGCATGCCTCCCTGGCCACGACGCAGCTCTACACCCACGTCACCACCGATCGGCTCCGCCAGGCCTATCGCCAGGCCCACCCGCGCGCCTGAGCGAGGCGGCGCCACGGGAACCATGAGGCGTAGGGCAGCGACAGTGGCCGCCACGAGGCGGACCCGCCGCGGACGACGGGTTCGTCGCGCCACAGGGGCAAGAGCCGCACACTCGCCGGCTCGACCAGGTCGAGGGGGTCGAGATAGGTCTTCCCTCTCAACCACCCCCAATGAAGACAGGCGCTCGGGAAGCAGTGGCTGAACACGAGCTGGAGGGTCCCGATCTGCTGGCCCGCGGCCACGGTGGCGCCGACTGCCAGGTCGGAGTCGACGGGCTCGTAGGTCGTCCGGGTCGTGTCGTCGTGCTTGATCGTGACCACCGGCTTGCCGGCGATCTTGCCCGCGAACGCGACGGTCCCGGGCCGGGCGGCGAGCACTGGCTGCCCGAGGCGGCCCGCGAGGTCGACACCGCGATGACCTGCGCCAAAGCGATCGGCGGGTGGTGCGAAGTAGTTCACCACCTCCGGGGCGGGAGCCAGAGGCCACTCGGAGGCCGGGTCGTCGGCTCCGGACGCCGGCGACACGGACAGCTGCAGGAGCGTGGTCACCACGAGCAGGCACAGGCAACGGACGGTGATACATCGCGGATCCATGGGGCCAATGTCGCCATACCCATCCCGCTCGTCACCGTTGGCGACGTGAGACTGTGGACAAGGTCGAGCACGGGCCGGGTGTGAGCGCCGTCGCGCCCGGGACGGCTCGATTGGCTCGGTGGCAAGGCGTGGCCTAGGCTTCGCAAAGCAGCCCAGCACCATCCAGATCGATCCGGGCTGACTTCGCACGCTCGCAGACCACGACGGACTCTCTCCGTGGAGCCGATCGCCCGTGGGCGCCGATCTGTTGGTTCTGTCCCGCGATCAGGGGCGGATCGGATCGCGCGTGAGCGTCAGGGCACCCGACACCCGTCGGGGGCAGCAACCCAAAACAACCGGAGACCAGTTCCTCGGCACGGCCTGCAGCAAGGTCGAGCACGACGAGGAGTGCCTCCACCACACAGGAGAACAACATGGCAGTCGTCACCATGCGCCAGCTGCTCGAGAGCGGCGTCCACTTCGGTCACCAGACCCGTCGTTGGAACCCCAAGATGAAGCGCTTCATCATGACCGAGCGCAACGGCATCTACATCATCGACCTGCAGCAGTCGCTGGCCTACATCGACCGGTCCTACGCCTTCGTCAAGGAGACCGTCGCCAAGGGCGGTGTCGTGATGTTCGTCGGCACCAAGAAGCAGGCCCAGGAGGCCATCGCCGAGCAGGCGACGCGCGTCGGGATGCCCTACGTCAACCAGCGCTGGCTCGGTGGCATGCTCACCAACTTCCAGACGGTGCACCAGCGGATCAACCGTCTCAAGGAGCTCGACGAGATCGACTTCGACGACGTCGCGGGCTCCAACCGCACCAAGAAGGAACTGCTCCAGATGAAGCGCGAGCGCGACAAGCTCGACCGCACCCTGGGCGGCATCCGCGAGATGTCGAAGGTTCCCTCCGCCGTGTGGATCGTCGACACCAACAAGGAGCACCTCGCCGTCGAGGAGGCCCGCAAGCTGCGGATCCCGATCATCGGCATCCTCGACTCCAACTGCGACCCCGACCTCGTCGACTTCCCGATCCCGGGCAACGACGACGCGATCCGCGCGGTCGGCCTGCTGACCCGCGTGGTCGCCGACGCCGTCGCCGAGGGCCTCATCGCGCGCTCCGGTTCCAAGACCGCCGACGCCACCGCTGCCGAGCCGCTGGCCGAGTGGGAGCGCGAGCTGCTCCAGGGTGACGCCGACAAGGCCGCCGTGGCCGCCACCGGTGGCGACGTCGCGACCGAGGACACCCCCGCAGCCGAGTCGACCGGTGCTGGCACGGAGGCCGCCGCCGCCGACGCTGCTGCCGACGCCGTGACCGAGGCGCCCGCCGCTGAGGCGCCTGCCGCTGAGGCGCCTGCCGCTGAGGCGCCTGCCGCTGAGGCGCCTGCCGCTGAGGCCACGGACGCCGAGAAGAAGAACGACTGACGGCGCTGGGCCGCGAGGCGACTCGCGGCCCACGCCACCCCCACACGCGAACCAAGGAAGAGGGACCATGGCCAACTTCGCCGCAGCCGACGTCAAGAAGCTCCGTGAGCTGACCCAGGCCGGGATGATGGACTGCAAGAAGGCGCTCACCGAGACCGACGGCGACTTCGACAAGGCTGTCGAGCTGCTTCGGGTCAAGGGTGCCGCCAAGGCCGCCAACCGGGCCGCCGAGCGCGACGCGTCGGCCGGCCTCGTCGCCACCTCCGGTGGCGCGCTGGTCGAGCTCAAGTGCGAGACCGACTTCGTGGCGAAGGGCGACGTCTTCATCGCCGCCGCCCAGCGCATCGCCGACGCCGCTGACGCGGCCAAGGCCAGTGACGCGGAGGCCCTGAAGGCGGTCGAGCTCGACGGCAAGACCGTCGGCGAGGTCGTCCAGGACCTGGCGATCACCATCGGCGAGAAGATCGAGCTCGGCCAGGTCGCCTACTTCGAGGGCGAGACGGTCGTCTACATGCACAAGCGTGCAGCCGACCTGCCCCCGGCCGTCGGCGTGCTCGTCGAGTTCGAGGGCGACGCGACCGCAGCTCGTGCAGCTGCGATGCAGGTCGCGGCCATGAAGGCGCAATACCTCACCCGTGACGAGGTGCCTGCCGAGGTCGTCGAGAGCGAGCGCTCCATCGCCGAGCAGAAGACGCGCGAGGAGGGCAAGCCCGAGCAGGCGATCGCCAAGATCGTGGAGGGTCGCCTGGGTGGCTTCTACAAGGAGATCGTGCTCCTCGAGCAGGAGTCCGTCTCCGAGGCCAAGAAGAGCGTCAAGGCCGTCCTCGACGAGGCCGGCACGACCATCAAGCGCTTCGCGCGCTTCGAGGTCGGCGCCTGAGCCAAGGTTGGACCTCGAGTCCCACCCTCTTGGTCGAAGGGGTCGTACGCCGCGGCGTACGGCCCCTTCGCCTTTCTTGCCACCGCATGCGTCGAGTAGGTTTCTCGCGCACCCCAAGCCTTCTGAAGGGATCCTCGTGACCACCTACAACCGTGTCTTGATCAAGCTCTCCGGTGAGGTCTTCGGTGGCGGCAAGATCGGTGTGGACCCCGACGTGGTGGCCAAGGTCGCGCGCGAGATCGCCGCGGTGGTGCGCGAGGGAGTCGGCGTGGCCATCGTGGTCGGCGGCGGCAACTTCTTCCGTGGGGCCGAGATGCAGCAGCGCGGCATGGACCGGGCCCGTGCCGACTACATGGGCATGCTCGGCACCGTGATGAACTGCCTGGCCCTCCAGGACTTCCTGGAGAAGGAGGGCATCGAGACCCGCGTCCAGACCGCCATCACCATGGGCCAGGTCGCCGAGCCCTACATTCCGCGGCGCGCGATGCGTCACCTCGAGAAGGGGCGCGTGGTCATCTTCGGCGCGGGCGCGGGAATGCCGTTCTTCTCGACCGACACCGTCGCTGCGCAGCGCGCCCTCGAGACCCGCTGCGAGGTCGTGCTGATGGCCAAGCAGGGGGTGGACGGGATCTACAGTGCCGACCCGAACAAGGATCCACTGGCCACCAAGTACGACACCCTGACCTTCAGCGAGGCACTGCAGCAGGGCATCAAGATCGCCGACGCCACCGCGTTCGCTCTCTGCATGGAGAACAACCTGCCGCTGATCGTCTTCGGGGCCGAGGACGAGGGTGCGATCCTGCGCATCGTCCGGGGTGAGAAGATCGGCACCCGGGTGAGCCGCGACGGGTGACCACCGCGCCCCCCCAGACCAGAGCACCACGTCGACATCCGACCGACACACCACAGGAGCAACTCGTGATCAACGAAGTTCTGGCCGAGGCCGACAGCAAGATGGACAAGTCGGTCGAGGCCACTCGTGAGGAGTTCGCAGGGATCCGGGCAGGTCGGGTCAACCCGAGCATGTTCAACAAGATCGTGGCCGACTACTACGGCACCCCGACGCCGCTGCAGGCCCTTGCGTCCTTCACCTCCCAAGACGCTCGCACCATCTTGATCTCGCCGTTCGACATCAGCGCCATGCCCGCCATCGAGAAGGCGGTGCGCGAGTCCGACCTCGGCGTCAATCCCTCCAACGACGGCAAGATCCTGCGCTGCATGTTCCCCGAGCTGACCGAGGAGCGCCGCAAGGACTACATCAAGCTCGCCCGCGGCAAGGCCGAGGACGGACGCGTTTCTGTGCGCAACGTCCGCCGTACTGCCAAGCAGGCGCTGGAGAAGATGGAGAAGGACGGCGAGGTCGGCAAGGACGACGTGACGGGCGCCGAGAAGAAGCTCGACGCCACGACCAAGAAGCACACCGATGCCATCGACGAGATGCTCAAGAACAAGGAAGCCGAGCTTCTCGAGGTCTGAGCCGAGGCCGACCACCACACCATGACGAAATCCTCCACGCCGGCGGCTGCGGACGCGCCCAAGAGCGGCCACGGGCGCGCCGGGCGCGACCTCCGGGCAGCGATTATCTCCGGCGTCACGCTGGTCGCCCTGATCCTGCTGTCGCTGTTCTTCTGGAAGACAGCGTTCTTGCTCGTCGTCGCGGTCGCGGTGGTCGTGGCGGTGTGGGAGCTCCACCGGGGGCTCGGGGCCAAGGGCATCAACATCCCCGAGCAGCCGCTGATGCTGGGCGGGGTGACGATGCTGTTCGTCGCCTACTTCTGGGGTGCGCCGGCTCTCGTCGCCGCAACGGCCGTCTCGGCCCTGGGCGTCATGCTGTGGTTGTTGCGTCGGGGAGTCGACGGCTACGTCCAGAACGTCACGGCGGCCGTCTTCACCCTCGTCTACGTGCCGTTCCTCGTCTCGTTCGTCGCGCTGCTGCTCGCCGAGGGCGGGACGACACCAGAGTTCGGCCTCGACTTCGACGACGTCGGCGTGCGCGCGGTGATCGTCTTCATCGCCCTCACCGTGGCCTCCGACACCGGCGGCTACGTCGCAGGCGTTCTCTTCGGCAAGCACCCCATGGCGCCGGTCGTCTCGCCCAAGAAGTCCTGGGAGGGTTTCGCCGGCTCGCTCGTCGCGTGCGTCGCAGCCGGCGTGGCGCTCGTCTCGCTCTTCCTCCACGGCGACTGGTGGGTGGGCGTGCTGCTCGGCCTGGTCGTGGTGGTCATGGCAACCCTCGGCGACCTGTGCGAGTCGGTGATGAAGCGAGACCTCGGGATCAAGGACATGAGCCAGATCATCCCCGGCCACGGTGGCCTGATGGACCGCCTGGACTCCTTGGTCGCCACGGTCGCGCCGACCTGGCTGGTGCTGCACTACCTCGTCTTCTGAGTCCCTGTCCCGAGCACTGGAGTGAGCTGCATGACGCCTGAACGCACCTTCGAGTGGTGGCACCGCAGCCACCCGACGTTCGCTGCGATCAGCGGATTCTTCGCCGGCATGTTGTTCGTGACCGCTCTGCCCGGCGCGATCGCCGGCGTCCTGCGGCTGCTGTTCAGCTATGAGCGCGCCGAGGAGCTGTTCCCCTTCTCGCTGGTCGCGCTCGTGCTCCCGATCGTCCTCCTGGCCAAGCGGAAGACCAGGCGCTTCGGCATCTTCATGGTGATCGGCATGGCGATCACTGCGCTCGTGGTCGCCGGTGTCGCGTCCCTCGTCCTCTACTTCATGGTCGCCGCCGACGCACGCTGAATCGCCCTCCGGCGCGACGGGTGGGATGATCAGGGCGATGCCCGACGAACCGATCAAGACCCTGCCCCTCGTCTTCGACGAGCCGCGTGGCCGCAAGAAGCCGCCGCGCCACCTCGCCGACCTCGACGAGGCCGGACGCAAGGACCTGCTCACCGAGATGGGTCTGCCGGGTTTCCGGGCCAAGCAGCTTTCCACCCACTACTTCGGCCGCCTCGTCGACGACCCGGCCGAGATGACGGACCTGCCCGCCGCACAGCGCGACGAGCTCGTCGCTGCGCTCCTCCCGCACCTGATGACCCCGCTGCGCACGATGGAGGCGGACAAGGGCACGACCCGCAAGACCCTGTGGAAGCTCTTCGACGGGGCGCTGGTGGAGTCGGTGCTGATGCGCTACCCCGATCGCGCCACGGTCTGTGTGTCCAGCCAGGCCGGGTGTGGAATGGCCTGCCCGTTCTGTGCCACGGGCCAAGGTGGCCTCCAGCGCAACATGTCGACCGCCGAGATCGTCGAGCAGGTCGTCGCAGGCGCCCGTTCGATGGCACGCGGAGAGGTCGAGGGCGGACCGGGCCGGGTCTCCAACGTCGTCTTCATGGGGATGGGCGAGCCGATGGCCAACTACAAGGCCGTGATCGGTGCCGTACGCCGACTCACCGACCCCTCTCCGGCCGGACTCGGCATGAGCGCCCGCGGCATCACCGTCTCCACCGTCGGGTTGGTCCCCAGGATCAACCAGCTCGCCGACGAGGGGATCCCGGTCACCCTCGCCCTCAGCCTGCACGCCCCCGACGACGAGCTCCGCAACGAGCTGGTGCCCATCAACACCCGCTTTTCCGTGGCCGAGACGGTCGAGGCCGCGTGGAACTACGCCGCCAGGACCAAGCGCCGGGTGTCGATCGAGTACGCCATGATGCGCGGGATCAACGACCAGGCCGAGCGGGCCGACCTGCTGGGTGACGTCCTCAACTCGTATGGCGACTGGGGCTGGGTGCACGTCAACCTGATCCCGCTCAACCCGACCCCGGGCTCGAAGTGGACCGCGAGCGACCCCAAGGACGAGCGTGAGTTCGTCCGCCGGCTCGAGGCGAAGGGCATCCCGACCACCGTGCGTGACACGCGCGGGCGTGAGATCGACGGCGCCTGCGGGCAGCTCGCCGCGGCCGAATAGGCCGTCCGGCACCCGTCAGGTGCTGTTCACGTGTCGTCTGCCGGGCCCACCCGGTCTGTTGTGACCGCCCGAGCAGGGTGCGGTCATGGCCACGCTGCAGCAGCCGATCCGCCGTCCCCGCCGTACGACCCGCACAGCCCGTCAGCGGGCAGCGGTCGCCAACACGACCTTCACCCGGTCCAACCTGGTCCCGCTCCAGTCCCGCCGTGTCGATGCCGACCGGCTGCGTGTCCTGGTGGTGACCGAGTCCTTCCTGCCTCAGGTCAACGGGGTGACCAACTCCGTGCGCAGGGTGCTGGAGCACCTCGCCGACCAGGGCCACGTCGCGGAGGTGTTCGCTCCCACCGGCCCGGAGACCTATGCCGGCTTCCAGGTGACACTGGCGCGCGGCGCGAGCCTGCCGTTCTACAAGGACTTCCGCATCGGGCTGGAGAGCCGCACCCGGTTGCGCGCGGCAATGCTGCGCTTCCAGCCGGACGTCGTGCACATCGCGTCGCCTGCCACGTTGGGCTACCAGGCGGCCAGGGCTGCTCGTGAGCTGGGCATCCCGACGGTGGCGATCTATCAGACCGACCTCGTCGGGTTTGCTGAGCGCTATGGCATCGCAGGCGGTGCTGTCGCCATGTCCAAGCTGACCCGGATGATCCACCTCGCCGTCGACCGCACGCTGGCGCCGTCGAGTGCCTCGATCCACCAGCTCGAGGAGATGAGGGTCCCGGGCCTGGCCCGCTGGCCCCGCGGCGTCGACCTGGAGATGTTCGACCCCGGCCACCGCGACGAGGACCTCCGCAGGGAGCTCGCACCCCGTGGGGAGACCCTCGTGGGCTACGTCGGTCGCCTCGCGCCGGAGAAGGAGCTGGAGCTGCTCGCGCACGTCAATCGGTTGCCCGGGGTGCGCCTGGTGATCGTCGGCGGCGGGCCCGAGGAGGCGCGCCTGCGGTCACTGCTGCCGGGGGCGGTCTTCATGGGCGTCCTGCACGGTGAGGACCTGAGCCGCGCCTACGCCACCCTCGACGTGTTCGTCCACACCGGGCGGCACGAGACCTACTGCCAGGCTGCCCAGGAGGCCCTCGCCAGCGGCGTCCCCGTCGTCGCACCGCGCGCCGGTGGGCCGATCGACGTCGTCGACGAGGACGCGGGGTTCCTCTACCGTCCTGGGGACGGACGAGATCTCGCGGCGTACGTCGCGCGGCTGGTCGCCGACCCGCGGTTGCGCGTACGGATGGGGGAGACCGCTCGGCGCAGCGTCCTGGGCCGCTCGTGGTGGGCAGTGAACGAGCGTCTGGTCGAGCACTACCGCGAGGTCACCCGGCTCAGCGACGGACGCGGCGAGGTGCGTCGGGCGGGTTAGCGTGCCGGCGTCTGTGATCGGTCGGAGGTTGAGGAAGGCGCCCTGGCGCCTGTCACGAAACCCGCGCGCCGACGGCAGCTCCCCACGTCCGAGGTCACGGTCGCTGTCGGTGGTCACGCCTAGGGTCGAAGACATGATCAGCACCTCGCCCCGGGCCACCTCCGTGGCCGGCGAGCCCGACGCGATGTCGGCTCGTGAGGTGCTCGACCTGGCCCGGTCGCAGCAGGCCGCCGAGGACGCGGCGGCGGCGCGCAAGCTCGAGGCTGCGGCCCGGTGGGCCGACCTGCACCCGCCCCAGTCGCGCCACCACGCCGCGTCGTTCACCCTCGACGGGATCGAGCACGAGGAAGCGATCGCCGGCGACGGCTGCCCGACCGTGGCGGAGTTCTGCATCGCCGAGCTCGGCACCGTGCTGGGGATCTCCACGACCGCCGCCAAGCGACTCATCGGCCACGCCCTGGAGCTGCGACACCGCCTGCCCCGGCTCTGGGCGGCCGTTCACGCCGGATGCGTCCCGGCTTGGCGTGCGCGGCTCGTGGCCGAGGCGACCATCCACGCCACTCCTGCTCTGACGCCCGCGTCGGTGGCGTGGATCGACGCCCAGGTCACACCCTTCGCAGCCAAGGTAGGGCCTGCCCAGCTCGACCGACTCGTCGCCGAGGCCATAGCCCGCCAACACCCGGCGGAACCGGTCGACCCCGACGATCCGCACCCCGCGTGTCCCGATGGTCGCCACGTCACCATCGACGCCGACCAGGTCGGATTCGGGGGCACCACCTCGGTCGCTGCCCAGCTCGACCTCGCCGATGCCCTCGACCTCGACCACGCCCTGCAGACCGGCGCCGCCGAGCTGAAGGCCCTCGGCTCGACCGAGTCCTTGGGAGCGCGTCGCGCGATGGCGCTCGGCCATCTCGCTCGCCGCCAGCTCGCCCTCGACCTCGCGAGCGCCACCCGACTCGCCGCCGACACCGACCTCGCAGGTCAGCCGACGTCCCTCCCCGCAGCTCGCGCGCTCGAGTTCCACCTGCACTTCAGCGCCGGCCTCGCCGGTGGGCTCGAGATCGATCACCTCGGCCGGATGGACGAGGGGCAACGGCTCATGGTGCTCGACCTGGTGAAGTCGTGGTGCGGTGACTCCCACACCAAGATCACCGTCAAACCCGTGATCGACCTCAACACCGAGCTCACCGCCCCCGGCTATCAGCCGACCGGCCGCCAACGCGAACAGATCGCTCTGCGTGACCGCACGTGTGTGTTCCCGTGGTGCAGCCAACCCGCCCGACGCTGCGACCTCGACCACACGGTCCCGTTCGACCACCACGCAGCCTGCGACGACCCAGCCCAACCCGGGGCGACGACGACCTCCAACCTCGGCGCCCTGTGTCGACGACATCATCGTCTCAAGACCCACGGGCGATGGCAGGTCAGCCAGCCCGCCAGCGGGGTCTTCCGGTGGACCAGTCCGCACGGCCACACCTATCGTCGCGACTCGACTGGCACCACGCGCGTCGACTCTGATCCCGACCCGCCCGCACCGCCGAACCGCTCCTCACGTGCCGCCTGACGTACCGGGCAGCGCGACGCGCAGATGGGCCGCGAGCCTGGCTGCAAGCGCACGGCCATCCGCGTCGCCATCACCAGAGGGCTCGTGGCTTTCCTCGACGAACCCGTAGCCCTCCCAGGACAGCACGACTCGGTCGGACTCCAGATAGAACCAGAAGTCCAGGCAGGGGATTGCTGTCGCGGGTTGCCCGTAGGACTCCTCGATCCCTGCTCCCGGGTGGCGCTCGACGAACGCGCTCGGCACGGCCTCCCACAACAAGGAGTCCAGCGACTCGGCCACGCCCTGGAACGACCAGTGTGATCCGTCAGCGTCCAACACCGGTTGCACGTGTCCGACGACGGCTTCGGCCCACGCCCGATCGAGGATCACGACGCCAACAGCGCTACGGCCTCGTCGACCGTGTCGACGAGGTGGATGTGCGGCTCCATCGCCCGCCCGGCGGCCAGCGCCGTCAGCAGGGGCCATGCGGGAAGGGTCCTGGTCCAGTGCTCCACGCCGACCAGCACCATCGGGGCGAGCGAGGACTCGTCGGCGTAGTAGTTCTCGCACGCGTCCTGGAAGATCTCCTGCACCGTCCCACCGGCACCCGGCAGGAACACGATCCCCGCGTTGCAGACCTCGAGCAGGATCGCCTCGCGCGTCGCGTTGCGCAGATACTTCGCGATCGACGTGGCGAACGGGTTGGGTGGCTCGTGCCCGTAGTGCCAGGTCGGGATGCCGAGGGACTCCACGCCCGGGCCGTGCCTCTCGATCACCTCGAAGGCAGCGCCGACCCATGACTCGATGTCCGGGGTGAAGGACGGCACGCCGGCCAGGGAGCCCAGCGCCGAGTCGAGCACAGAGGTGGGGGAGGCGGACAGGAAGGCACCGAGGTTGGCGGCCTCCATCGCGCCCGGTCCGCCGCCGGTGGCGACGGTGACCCGCGTCCCCAGGGCATGACCGAGGCGTGCTGCCTCGGCATAGCCGTCGGACCCGCGTGCCAGGGCGTGCCCACCCATCACTCCCAGGATCGAGCGTCCGGCTCGCCACGAGGCGAGCGCGAGATCGATCGAGTGGTCGTGCAGGGCTGCGGCGAGGGCATCGTCCTGGTCCGGGGGTTGTTGGGACCAGGCATAGGCCCGGGCGTCGAGCGACGAGCCGTAGTCAGGGGTGTCGTAGAGATCCCGGGGCGCATAGAGCGCGCTGCGGTGGGTGTCGAGCGGCACTCCGGGCAGCTGGGGGACGACCACGGCACCCCGTCGCCGTACGCCCTCCTCGGCCCCCGGCGCGAAGGTGCACCCGAGGAAGAGCGACTCGCCCACGTCGACGGCCGCCAGCGCCGCTGACCGATCGGTCAGGTCGACACCCGTCACCCGCCACCCGGCCAGTGAGCGGGTGCCGGCGGCGAGCCGGGTGTCGAGCTCGTCCAGCGTGGTGACGTCGACGACGCGTCCGTGGGTGTGTCTCACGCGGCGACTCTAGGACGGGCGACTAGAACGCGTGTGACATCAGCTCCCCGAAGAGGTCCTGCTCGTCCACTTCGAGGCCGCGCGCACGGAACCACGTGCACACGTTGGTGCAGTCGCGCAGCAGGAAGTCGAGGCCCTGGGGGTTCCCCGTCAGGTCGACGACCTGCGGCAGGTCGATGATGACGAGGCGGTCGCCTGCGGCGAGCACGTTGTATGGCGACAGGTCGCCGTGGACCAGCCCGGCCTGCACCATCGTGGCGAGCGCGTCGCGCAGCTGCTCGTAGTAGGACGCGAGCAGCCCCGGCGCCGGCCGGGTCTGCGCCAGCCGGGGCGCGGTCTCCGGCTCGCCGTCCACCGGGTGGCTGATCCACTCCATCAGGATCTCGGTGCCGTTGATCTGGACGGGGTAGGGGATCGGTAGCCCGAGCTCGTGGCATCGCCCGAGCGCCGACCACTCCGACGCCGCCCACTCGCCCGCGGCGACCAACCGGCCCCAGGTGGACCTGCGCTTGAGGGCTCGTTGGTCGCGCGACCGTTTGACCGAGCGGCCCTCGGTGTAGCTGGCGGCCCGGTGGAAGGTGCGGTGGTCGGTGTCGCGATAGCGCTTGGCCGCCATCACCACCGAGGTGTCCGGATCGAGTGGGTCGGCGCGCTCGACGAGGAAGACGTCGGCCTCCTTGCCGGTCTTGAGGATTCCGAGCTCGGTGTCGACGGCGCCCTGGGAGGTGACGAGCCAGTCGGGCCAGGGCCGAGGGCCGCGCATCAGGGGTTGGATGTCTGGCCAGGTGGACCAGCGCTGGTTGTCGGCGAGGTCCTCGTCATAGGCGCGGAAGTCGACGACGAACGATGGGTCGAGCGCGTCAGCGGCCCCCGGGACCGGGTGGGACGGCGGGTGGGACAAGGGTGCTCCAGGAGTGAGAGGGACGGTCTGGGGACAGGCCGAGGACAGTCGTCGTCATGTCACGGCTCCTCTCATCCGGTGCGCGGGCGCGCGGGCTCCGGCGCCCATGGTGCGGCTGTGCACCCGGAGTCGGCAACTGGTTATCCGCGCGACGGTAGGTTGCGAGGGTGATGTCACGACGCCTCTCCCGACTTGCCGCCGCCGCACTGGCCCTCCCGCTGATCGCCGCCGGGGGCCACGCCATCGCCGAGGAGGCGGACGCCCCCGCACCAGGCGCGGCGGGCATCGGTGATCCCTACTGGCCGCTCGACGGCAACGGCGGGATCGACGTCTCGTCCTATCGCATCGCCAACACCTACGACCTGCGCCGGATGGCGCTGCGCGGCCGCACGTCGCTGACCCTGCGAGCCACGGCCGACCTCACCAGCTTCAACCTCGACTTCCTGCTCCGCGTCTCGAAGGTCCGCGTCGACGGTGCCCCGGCCGACTTCGACCAGACCCGGCACGAGCTGACGATCACGCCGGCCGTGGCGCTCGCAGCCGGGACGAGCCACACGGTCAAGGTCACCTACGCCGGCCGCCCCAACTCCAAGCGCTACGCGGGGGAGGAGAACTGGCTGGCCGACCGCCGCGAGGTGGTGACGATGAACGAGCCGCACATGGCGCCGTGGTGGTTCCCGGCCAACGACCACCCCAGCGACAAGGCCACCTTCGACGTCCAGACCACGGTCGCCAAGGGTCGCGAGGTGATCGGCAACGGCAAGCTGGTGGGCAAGAAGGAGCGGAAGCGGACCACGACGTGGCGCTGGCGTGCTGCCGAGCCGATGGCGCCATACCTCGCCTTCTTCGCCGCCGGCGACTTCACTATCCGCCAGGGGCGCAACAACGGCCTCCCGTGGATCAACGCGGTCTCGCAGCGGCTGCCCGCCAGTGCCCACGACGCGGCGCTGAGGTTGATGCGCAAGACGCCGCGAGTGACCCGGCGGCTGAGCCGTGACCTCGGTCCCTATCCGTTCTCGGTGACGGGAGGTCTCACGACGGGGCTGCCGGTCTACTTCGCCCTCGAGAACCAGACCCGCCCGACCTACCCGGCCGTCGGACCCAACGCGGTGAGCCTCGTGGTCCACGAGATCGCGCACCAGTGGTTCGGTGACGACGTCGCGGTCGCCCGCTGGCGTGACATCTGGCTCAACGAGGGCGCGGCGACCTTCATGGAGTGGCGCTACGCAGAGCAGTACGGCGGGCAGAGCGCAGCCCGGACCCTCCAGTCCGTCTATGACTCGATCGGCGCCGGCGCCGACTTCTGGAAGCTCCGGATCGCCGACCCCGGTGCCGACGACATCTTCGACCACGCGGTCTATGACCGTGGCGGCATGACGCTGCAGGCGTTGCGCAACCGGATCGGCGACGAGAAGTTCTGGCTGCTGATCCGCACCTGGCTCGAGACCAAGGCCGGCGGCAACGCGACCTCGGAGGAGTTCGAGGCGCTCGCCGCCCAGGTCAGCGGACAGGACCTCACGAGCTTCTTCACCGCCTGGCTGCGCACCCCGACCAAGCCTGCCAAGACGGCCGACAACGGCCTGGCATGACGATCGACTGGTTCCGCAAGCCCGGCAGCAGGGACGCCGACGACGCGGGCACCCTCAACGCCTGCTTCAACGCCCTCGACCGGCACGTCGTCCGCGGACGCGCCGAGGAGGTCGCGCTGCGCATCGACGACCGGTCATGGACCTTCGCCAAACTCCTGGAGGAGGCGGGGGCGTTCTCGGGCGTGCTGCGCGCCTTCGGGGTGGGAGCAGGAGCAGCGGTGGTCGTGGGTCGGCTGCCGCGGTTCGAGGACGTGGTCGTCAGCCTGGCCGTCGCCAGGCTGGGGGCCGTCAGGACGTATGCCGACACGTCGGCCGACGACGTCGCGCGGGTCGTGGCGGACGTGCGGCCGCTGGTCGTGGTGCTCCCGACGCTCGGGAGCCTCGACCTCGGCGACACCCCGCTCATCACCCTCGACGACTCCGCCGAGCTGTCCTGGGCGACCGTGATGCGGGCCGGTCGGACCGACCCGGCCCCCTGTGCAGAGGTGGACGCCTCCGCCACGCTCGCGGTGGCCGACGGGCAGCGCCTCAGTGTCCTGGCTGCCCTCGGCGCGCCGGGGGACGAGGGCTCCGTGCCGCCGGCGGGTGCTACGCAGGTCGACGTCGGTGGGCTCAGGCTGTGGTCGTTCGACGCTCCGGGGGCGGGTAGATGAGGGACATCGTCATCCTCGGCTCCACCGGCTCCATCGGCACCCAGGCCCTCGACCTGGTGCGCGCCAACCCCGACCGCTTCCGCGTCGTCGCGCTGACGGCGGGCGGCTCCAACCAGGAGCTCTTCGACGCCCAGGTCGCCGAGTTCGCGCCGGCGTTCAGCGGCCTCGGGGAGCAGGCGTCCACGGACGCCGCGGGCATGGCCTGCGACGTGGTCCTCAACGGGATCACCGGAGCGGTCGGCCTTCGTCCCACCCTGGCCGCGCTCGACGCCGGCAACACCTTGGCGCTGGCCAACAAGGAGTCGCTGATCATGGGCGGCCCGCTGGTGACCGAGCGCGCCCGGCCGGGCCAGATCGTGCCGGTCGACTCCGAGCACTCCGCGGTCGCACAGTGCCTGCGCGGCGGCTCGCCCGACGAAGTACGCCGACTGGTGCTCACCGCGAGCGGGGGGCCTTTCCGCGGTCGCACCCGTGAGGAGCTGGTCGACGTCACGCTCGAGCAGGCGCTCGAGCACCCCACCTGGGCGATGGGCCCGGTGATCACCATCAACTCGGCGACGCTGGTCAACAAGGGGCTCGAGGTGATCGAGGCCCACCTCCTCTTCGACCTGCCGTTCGACCGGATCGAGGTGGTGGTGCACCCGACGAGCGTGGTGCACTCGATGGTGGAGTTCGTCGACGGGTCCACACTCGTGCAGGCCAGCCCGCCCACGATGATGATCCCGATCGCGCTCGGCCTGGCCTGGCCCGACCGGGTGCCCGATGCAGCGCCTGCGGTCGACTGGAGCCGCCCCGAGACGTGGGAGTTCTTCCCGCTCGACGACGAGGCGTTCCCGGCGGTCGCGCTGGCGCGGCGGGCGGGGAGCAGGGCGCCACCGCGCCGGCGGTCTACAACGCCGCCAACGAGGTCTGCGTCGAGGCGTTCATGGCCGGTCGGCTGCGTTTCGTCGACATCGTGCCCACGATCTCCACCGTGGTTGCGCGCCACGACGTACCCTCGAAGCAGCAACTGACGATCGACGACATCCTCGCCGCGGACACCTGGGCTCGCGAGGAGGCCGTCCGCTGCATCGGAGACCCCCTGTGACCGCGCTTTACTACACGCTCGGCGTGGTCATCTTCGCGGTCGCGATCATGGCCTCGATCGGTCTGCACGAGTTCGGCCACCTGATCCCGGCCAAGAAGTTCGGCGGCAAGGTCACCCAGTGGTTCGTCGGCTTCGGGCCCACCCTGTGGAGCAAGAAGATCGGCGAGACCGAGTACGGCGTCAAGGCGATCCCCCTCGGTGGCTACGTCAAGATCGTCGGGATGCTCCCGCCCGGACACGGCGCCGACGGCGACGAGTCACGGATCCGACAGTCCAACACCGGCATGTTCACCCAGCTGATCAGCGATGCCCGGGCGGCTGAGTGGGAGCACATCGGCCCCGAGGACCGCGACCGCCTCTTCTACAAGCGCAAGTGGTGGCAGAAGGTCGTTGTCATGGCCGGCGGGCCGATGGTCAACATCGCCATCGCCTTCTTCCTCTTCTGGGGCGTCTTCGCCACCGTCGGCGTGCTCGTCGACGCCAAGACCGAGACCGTCGTCGCCGAGGTCGTGCCCTGCATCGTCCCCGCTGACGAGGACGACCGGGCGTGCACCGCCGAGGAGTTGCGCGACCACCCGACTCCCGCGGCTGCGGCCGGACTCCAGCCCGGCGACCGGTTCGTGTCCTTCAACGGCGAGCAGATCACCAGCTGGGAGCAGGTCCAGGCGGCGATCCGGGCCAACGACAACGGCACGGCCACGATCGTGGTCGACCGCGACGGCAGCAGGCTCACGCTCGAGGCCACGACGCAGGTGCAGCCGCGCCCGATCGACGGTGACTCCGAGGAGCTGACCCCTGTCGGGTTCCTGGGCGTCCTGCCGGTGCAGACCCCCATCTACGAGACCGGCGGACCGATCTTCACCGCCCAGCAGATGGGCACGATGACGGTCGACGTCGTCAAGTCGCTGGCCGAGCTGCCGGTGAAGGTGTACGGCGTCGCGCGGGCCATCGTCGGCCTCGAGGAGCGTGACCGCGAGGGCCCCGTCAGCGTGGTCGGCGGGGGCCGCCTCGCCGGCGAGGTCGCTGCCCACGAGGAGATCGTGCTCGGGGACAAGGTGACGTCGTTGGTGATGCTGATCGCCGGCTTCAACCTCTTCATCGGGTTGTTCAACTTCCTCCCGCTGCTCCCGCTCGACGGGGGCCACATCGCGGGCGCGCTCTACGAAGCCGTCCGCCGCGGCTGGGCGCGACTGCGCGGCCACCCGGACCCGGGCTACGCCGACGTCGCCAAGCTGCTGCCGGTGGCCTACGTCATGGGCCTGGCCATGCTCGTGATGGGTGTCGTCCTCATCATCGGCGACCTCGTCGTCCCTGTGCACCTGACGAGCTGACCAGGGCGCAACAAGCCCCCAGTAGGCTGGCGTCATGACGTCTGTCGGCTCCGCCATCGGGCTGGGCATGCCCGCTCTTCCCCCACCGGTCCTCTCGCCCCGCAGGCCGACCCGCCAGATCAAGGTCGGCTCCGTCGGGGTCGGCAGCGAGAGCCCCATCTCGGTCCAGTCGATGACCACGACGCTGACGTCCGACGTCAACGCCACGCTCCAGCAGATCGCCGAGCTGACCGCGACGGGTTGCGACATCGTGCGCGTCGCGTGCCCCAGCCAGGACGATGCCGACGCGCTGGCCGAGATCGCGCAGCACTCGCAGATCCCGGTCATCGCCGACATCCACTTCCAGCCCAAGTACGTCTTCGCCGCGATCGACGCCGGCTGCGCGGCCGTGCGGGTCAACCCCGGCAACATCCGCAAGTTCGACGACCAGGTCAAGGAGATCGCGCGGGCCGCGAAGGACCGTGGCACCTCCATCCGGATCGGCGTCAACGCCGGCTCGCTCGACAAGCGGATCCTGGACAAGTACGGCAAGGCCACGCCCGAGGCGCTGGTCGAGTCCGCGGTGTGGGAGGCCTCGCTGTTCGAGGAGCACGGATTCTCAGACTTCAAGATCTCGGTCAAGCACAACGACCCGGTCGTGATGGTGCGTGCCTACGAGCTGCTGGCCGCCGCCGGCGACTGGCCCCTCCACCTCGGCGTCACCGAGGCGGGTCCTGCCTTCCAGGGCACGATCAAGTCGAGCGTCGCCTTCGGCCACCTGCTCAGCCAGGGGATCGGCGACACCATCCGCGTCTCGCTGAGCGCGCCACCGGTCGAGGAGGTCAAGGTCGGCCTGCAGATCCTCGAGTCGCTCAACCTCAAGCCCCGCCGCCTCGAGATCGTGTCGTGTCCCTCCTGTGGTCGCGCCCAGGTCGACGTCTACAAGCTCGCCGAGGAGGTCACCGCCGGCCTGGACGGGCTCGAGGTGCCCCTGCGCGTCGCGGTGATGGGTTGCGTCGTCAACGGCCCCGGGGAGGCCCGTGAGGCCGATCTCGGCGTCGCCTCGGGCAACGGCAAGGGCCAGATCTTCGTCAAGGGTGAGGTCATCAAGACCGTCCCCGAGTCGAAGATCGTGGAGACCCTGATCGAGGAGGCCATGCGCCTGGCCGAGGGCATGGAGCCCGTCGACGGCTCCGAGGCGACCGTCAGCGTCAGCTGACGACGGCCCTTCGGTCCCATGCCCTAGTCTCGGCCGGGTGAGGCCGAGCCGGGACGTCGTGCGGCTGCTGGGCCCCGACGATCGCGAGGCGTTCCTCGCGCTGACGGCCCAGGACCCGGTCGTGAACGTGTTCGTCGACTACCGCGCGCGCGTCACCAATCTCGACCCGCGTTGGCTGGGCGGGGAGGTCTGGGGGCGCTTCGAGGGCGTCGAGCTCGTCGCTGCCTGCCACATGGGGGCCAACCTGGTGCCCGTTCAGTGCACTCCCGACGACGTGTGGCGGTTCGGTGAGCGGGCCCTGGACCGGGTCCGGGCGACGGCGACGATCCTCGGCGAGCACTCGGTCGTGGCGGCGCTGTGGGACGAGGTCGGTGGTCGGTGGCCGAGCCCGCGCGAGGCCAGGTGGCGCCAGCCGCACCTGCAGATCGACACCGAGCCCGCGGTCGCTCCCGATCCCGAGGTGCGGGTGACCCGACCTGCCGACCTCTCGGCGGTCTATCCCGCGTGCGTGGCGATGTACACCGAGGAGGTCGGTGTCTCCCCGGAGTCCTCGGGTGGCCGGGACCACTACCGGGCGCGGGTCCAGCAGCTGATGGCGCGCGGCTGGTCGTTCGCCCGCTTCGACGAGACGGGCCGGGTGGTGTTCAAGGCGGAGGTGGCCTGCGCGACGCCGTACGCCGCGCAGGTGCAAGGGGTCTTCGTCGACCCGGACCGCCGCGGCGAGGGTCTCGCCGTGTCAGGTATGGCGGCAGTGGTCGACCTGGTCCGCGACCGGATCGCGCCCACGGTGTCTCTCTACGTCAACGAGTGGAACCTCCCGGCGCGGGCAGCCTACGAGCGGGTCGGCTTCACCGAGACCGCCCGGTTCGCCACCTTGATGTTCTGAGCGCCCCACTAGTCTCGCCCGCATGACGCCGCCGCTCACCAAGGACATCTCCGCGCTCTCGGGCATCTTCGCCGTCTCGGGCGTCATCCACCTCGTGAAGCCGGAGGTCTACGAGCCGCTGATGCCCGACGTCGTGCCCGCCCACCGGGAGGTCATCTGGGCCAGCGGCGTCGCCGAGCTCGTCTGCGCTGCCGCGCTGCTGCACCCCCGCACGCGGGTGGCCGCGGGCTGGGCGAGCGCCGCACTGCTCCTGGCTGTCTATCCGGCCAACCTGAAGATGGCCTCGGACCTCCGGTCGAGCCGCAAGACCGGGCTCAAGGCCGCTGCGTTCGCCAGGCTCCCGCTGCAGGTGCCACTGATCCGCTCAGCCCTGCGCGCCGCGAGGGGCTGAGCCGCGGCATCTGCACCGGTTCGGGGTCCGTCGCGTTGGCGCACGAGCCCCCGCTGCACCGGACCGTCGAGGACAACGTGTCGCCGTTGACCTCCAGCAGCAGTGCTGTGTTGCTCTCGAAGCCGATCGCGCCGAACCAGTTGGTCGCGTAGTGGTTCAGGAGGGTGCCGTCGACCTCTCGCTCCCAGACCCGGCCCGGGCCGAGCCCGTCGGCGAGGAGGTCGATCGTCGCCATCCGCGTGCCGCCTGGTGAGATGCTCGTCAATCGTTCGGTGCACGACTTCCACAGCGTGGTCCGCGGCGAGCTCAGCCGGCCCAGCCGCACGCAGCCGCCGCGATAGGGGTCCTTGGTGTAGACCGCGAGCAGGTCGTTGCGGACGTCGAGGAGGTTGGCGGGCTTGCGGGTGATGACGCTCAGCGTGTTCGTCCGGATGTTCCACGACTGCACGCCGGTCTCCCAGGAAGAGAGGATCACCCGGCGCCCGTCCATGGCCATGATCTCGGGGTAATGGGGGAAGTCGCGCTCGGAGCGCAGGCGGCCGGTGGCTGCGGAGAAGACCCGGACCGGCAGCGCCCGCTCGGTGCCGCGACCCGGCACCACGACGAACCGGCCGTTGGCGGAGAGCACGGACTCGAAGAGGGAGACGCCGCGCTTGACGACCTTGATCGAGTCGTCGGGTCGGACCCGTACGATCCGCCGGCCCCCTTGACCGTCCGCGTCGCTGGTGCCGACCATCCAGGACCGTCCGGACCGGCCGAGGAGGTGGGCGAACTCGCCACCGACGTCCACGCGGCGCTCGCCGACGACGAGGTCGCCGTCCTCGATGTGGGCGCCTCGGATGTCCGCCCCGCGGGGGAGGTCCTCGGGTTGGAGCTCGGTGGGCGCTGAAGCCGCGACAGGCAGGTGGAGGGCAGCCGCCGCCAGTGCGGTGGTTGCCACGACGAGCGGGCGGAGCGCGGAGCGCATGGTCTTCTCCTGGTGTCGGGGCCGTTCGATGGTCTTCCACCATGTCAGACGACTCACGCAGCCAGCCGGTTGTCGGCGGGACGGCAACAAACCCGGTCATGGCCGACCGCTGGTCGCCCCTATCCTGTGCCAATGATCTTGCGGATGTCCTCCCTCTTCGTGCGCACGCTGCGTGACGACCCCAACGACGCGGAGGTCCAGAGCCACCGGCTGCTGGTGCGGGCGGGCTACATCCGCCGCGTCTCGCCGGGGCTCTACACCTGGTTGCCGCTGGGGCTGCGGGTGCTGCGCAAGATCGAGCAGATCATCCGCGACGAGATGGACGCCATCGGCGCGCAGGAGCTGTCGTTCCCGGCGCTGCTGCCCCGTGAGCCCTACGAGGCGACCAACCGCTGGACCGAGTACGGCGACAACATCTTCCGCCTGCAGGACCGCAAGGGCGCCGACTACCTCCTCGGCCCCACCCACGAGGAGATGTTCACCCTGGTGGTGAAGGACCTGTACTCCTCCTACAAGGACCTGCCGCTGTCCATCTATCAGATCCAGACGAAGTATCGCGACGAGGCCCGCCCCGCGCGGGACTCCTGCGGGGGCGCGAGTTCGTCATGAAGGACTCCTACTCCTTCGACATCGACGACGCCGGCCTCGAGGCGTCCTATGCCGCCCACCGCGACGCCTACATCCGGATCTTCGACAAGCTCGGGTTCGACTACGTCATCGTCAAGGCCACGTCCGGCGCCATGGGTGGCTCGGGGTCGGAGGAGTTCCTGGCCACCGCCGAGGTCGGCGAGGACACCTACGTCCGCTGCACGAGCTGCGACTACGCCGCCAACGTCGAGGCGGTCACCGTCCGTACGCCTGAGATCCCTGAGGACCTCGAGCAGACGTATGCCGATGCGCCGCCCGCGCACGTCGAGGAGACGCCTGACACGCCCACCATCGCCTCGCTGGTCGACCACCTCAACGCCGAGTTCCCCCGCCAGGACCGCCCGTGGCACGCCGGGGACACGCTGAAGAACGTGATGGTGGTGCTCAGGCACCCCGACGGCACCCGCGAGCCGCTGGCCATCGGCATCCCCGGCGATCGCGAGGTCGACCAGAAGCGGCTCGAGGGCCAGCTGGAGCCGATCGAGGTCGAGGCGATGGACGAGCAGGAGATCGCCAAGCACCCGGCACTCGTGAAGGGCTACATCGGTCCCGGGGTCCTCGGCGAGGGTTCCGAGACTCGTGGCGGGTCCGGCATCCGCTACCTCGTCGACCCCCGCGTGGTCGCCGGCACCCGCTGGGTGACCGGTGCCGACGTGTCCGGCTCCCACGTGATCGATCTCGTGGCGGGTCGCGACTTCACCCCCGACGGCACGATCGAGGCGGCCGAGGTCTGGGCCGGCGACGCGTGCCCCAGCTGTGACGACGGTGTCCTCGAGACGGCGCGTGGCATCGAGATGGGCCACATCTTCCAGCTCGGTCGCAAGTATGCGGAGGCGCTCGACCTCAAGGTGCTCGACGAGAACGGCAAGCTCGTCACCGTCACGATGGGCTCCTACGGCATCGGACCCTCGCGTGCGGTGGCAGCCATCGCGGAGGGCACCCTCGACGACCTGGGCCTCGCCTGGCCCCGCGAGGTGGCGCCTGTCGACGTCCACATCGTCGCTGCCGGCAAGGACCCGGCGATCTTCGAGGCAGCGTCTGCGTTGGCCGAGGAGCTGTCCGGGCAAGGCATCGACGTGCTCTACGACGACCGGGCCGGAAAGGTCTCGCCCGGGGTGAAGTTCAAGGACGCGGAGCTCATCGGCGTGCCGACGATCGTGACCGTGGGTCGGGGACTCGCCGAGGGGACGGTCGAGGTGCGAGACCGCGCCAGCGACGAGCGGGTCGAGGTCCCCGTGGCCGAGGCCGCAGGCCACGTCGTGCGGACCCTACGCGGCTGAGCACTTTTGCAGGTTTTCGCAGCGCACAAACACGCAGCAGCCATGCCCTAGAGCCGGGCCGGTCTCGTACTGCACAATCATGCACGTGCCCACCACCCCACACTTGGTGGCCACTCGGGTGATGCTGACCAGCCCCGCCGAACGGTCCGCACCATCATCACAGGGGGAGATCTCGGGCCTTCCTCATGTGGTGTTGATGCGGACCGTTCTCCATTTCCTCATCGGTGCGCCGGGCTAGCGACCTAGTTCAGGTGCCCCCGGGAAGAGCTCGGGCCTGCCGCCCAGCAGCACGCGCGCCTGGGCGGCCTCGGTGAGCGCCACGATGGCCCAGCCCCGCTCGCTGCCCGCGGTGTTGGCCACCAGGGCGGCATAGGTCTGGGCACACATCTGCTCGGTGCGCAGCGCCTGACGGCGCACGGCATCCGCCCCGGCCAGCGGATCGGGCAGGTCATAGAACGCCTCGGCCGCGACCGGGGTCGCACCGCGGTCCGAGATGAGCAGGCGCAGCTGGTCGCGCCTGGCGCGGTGGGTCCGATAGAGCAGGGAGATCGTGGCGAACAGCTCGGGTTGGGCTGACTGCGACGTGTGGGCGCCTGCGTCGCCATACGCGAAGATCGCGGCGTGCTCGCCGGCGAGCGTGGCCTGCAGGGAAGCCAGCGTGGTCATGCCACCACCCGCTGGTGCACGGCAGCCGACATGCTCGCGAGCGCACGGGCGAGGTCTCCGCTGCTGGCTCTGCCGGCCGCGTCGCCCAGGTCGGCGGCCAGGCGACGCTCAGCGGCCAGCACGCGCCGGCGCGCGGCGGCTGCCTTGGCCGGGGGGACAGGCGCCACGACACCATCGTCGCTGCCGTCCGCTCCCAGGACCGCGAGGTGGGCCGCGTGCATCTCCAGCCAGGGGCCGATCTGGACGGCCAGCCCCGGATGCTCGGCGCCGGCTCGCTCCAGCGTTGCCACCATGAGCAGGATGGACTCGCGGGCCGACGTGACGACCTCGGCGTCCGGCAAGGGCGCGGTCGTGGGGCTCTCGACGGGCGGCCGCAGGCCCCGGTCCGACTCGCACGCCCCGAGCGCCAAGGACCCGACGACGACCGCTGCCATCGCATGACGCCGAGGGAGGGTGAGTCGCGGGGGGAGCACGACCGCGACCCTAGTGGCTGGGGGTCAGCCCGCCATCGCGGTGCGGCTATCGTGGTCCAAACAACAGCACAAGGAGGTCGCACCCGTGAGCAGCGCCAAGCAGGACGCCACCAGGGATCGCATCGAGGCGGAGATCGCCGGCCCCTTGAACGTCATGGGACTCGACGTCGAAGCCGTCGAGGTGACCCCCGCAGGGAAGCGCCGTGTGCTCCGCGTCGCCGTCGACAAGGACGGTGGAGTGACCCTCGACGACGTCGCCGACGCGACCCGGGAGGTCTCGCGGGTCCTCGACGAGTCCGACGTCATGGGCGAGCTGCCCTACACCCTCGAGGTCACCTCCCGTGGTGTCGATCGACCGCTCACCCTCCCGCGCCACTGGCGCCGCAATGCCGACCGTCTCGTCAAGGCCACCTTGGTCGAGGGCGGCGAGGTCGTGGGGCGGATCCTGTCCTCGATCGAGGACGCAGTCACCCTCGAGGTGGACGAGACCTCGCGTGAGGTGCCCTATGCCGACATCGCCCGGGCGACCGTGCAGATCGAGTTCAACCGCAAGAAGCGCAACGACAGCGAGGACGTCTGATGGACATCGACCTGAGCATCCTGAGGATGCTGGAACGTGAGAAGGAGATCTCCTTCGCGGTCCTGGTGGAGGCGATCGAGCAGGCCCTGCTCACCGCCTATCACAAGACGCCCGGCGCCAGCCCGCACGCGCGCGTCGAGCTCGACCGCAAGTCGGGTCACGTCACGGTGATGGCCCGGGACGTCGACGAGGACGGCACCGCGAGCGAGGAGTACGAGGACACGCCTGACGGCTTCGGCCGGATCGCTGCGACGACGGCCAAGCAGATCATGCTGCAGCGCCTGCGTGACGCCGAGGACGACATCCGCTTCGGCGAGTTCTCCGGCAAGGAGGGCGACATCATCTCGGGGATCATCCAGCAGGGCCGCAACCCTGACGACGTGATGGTCGACCTCGGCAAGCTCGAAGCGATCCTGCCCCTAGGGGAGCGGGTGCCGGGCGAGGAATACAAGCACGGTGAGCGCATCAAGTGCCTGGTGATCTCGGTCCGCAAGGGCATGCGTGGCCCGCAGATCACGCTCTCGCGCAGCCACCCCACCCTGGTCAAGAAGCTGTTCGCCCTCGAGGTCCCCGAGATCGCCGACGGCACGGTCGAGATCGCGGCCATCGCTCGCGAGGCCGGACACCGCAGCAAGATCGCGGTCCACACCTCGGTGCAGGGCGTCAACCCCAAGGGCGCCTGCATCGGGCCGATGGGTCAGCGCGTCCGCAACGTCATGGCCGAGCTCAACGGCGAGAAGATCGACATCGTCGACTGGTCCGAGGACCCGGCCGAGCTCGTCGCCCACGCCCTGTCGCCGGCCCGGGTGAGTGCCGTGGAGATCGTCGACCTGGCCACCAGGTCCTGCCGGGTGGTCGTCCCCGACTACCAGCTCTCCCTGGCGATCGGCAAGGAAGGGCAGAACGCCCGGCTCGCGGCTCGGCTCACGGGTTGGCGAATCGACATCCGGTCCGACGAAGCCCCCAGCGAGGACTGAAACCCCCCTTCTGCAGGGCATTCGGGGAATCGGGCGCTGTCGGGATAGAGTTCTCGGTGGTGGATTCCTCGATCGTCATTCCGACCCATGTGCCCATACGCACGTGTGTCGGTTGTCGCAACAGGGCCATCAAGAGCGAGTTGTTGCGAGTCGTCGTCGGCTCGGACGCCCATGGCCAGCCGGCTGTGTGCCCCGATCCACGCGGCACGGCACCGGGTCGTGGGGCGCACCTGCACCCCGCATCTGAGTGTTATGACCTCGCGGTTCGCCGGCGGGCGTTCTCCCGGGCCTTGCGGCTCACGGAGGCCCTGGCCAGCGCACCGGTGCGGGACTACCTCGACTCGCTCGACTGACAAGACAAGACAAGCAGCGCAACAGACCAAGCAACATCGACCAGAAGCTGGAGCACGCGGCTCATGAGCACTCGATGAGTACTTTCCGATGAGTTTGCACCACCAATAGCGTCTCCGTTCGCCCTCCTTCTGGGCTGACGGAACCAGAAGGAGCGTAGTTTTCACGTGGCAAAGACCCGAGTCCATGAACTCGCCAAGGAGTTCGGCGTCGAGAGCAAGTTCGTTCTCGAGAAGCTCAAGGAGATGGGTGAGTTCGTCAAGTCGGCTTCGTCGACCGTCGAGCCTCCCGTCGAGATGCGGTTCAAGAAGCAGTACGGCGAGGAGCTGAAGTCCGCCTCGGCGGCCGCCCCCGCTGCCGAGGCGCCTGCCGAGGCCGCCAAGCCGGCTTCTGGCAAGCCTGGCCCCAAGCCCGGCCCGCGGGCTGCCGCCAAGTCCGTCGACGAGCCAGCCCCCGTCGCCGAGGCGCCCGCCGTCGAGACCCCCGCCGAGGTGGCGCCCGCGGCGCAGGAGCCCCCGGCCGCACCCGAGCCGCCGACCGCGCCCGAGCCGGAGGCCCCGGCCGCGGGGACGCCCAAGCCCCCGTCGCCCGCACCTCGCCCGGCTGCTCGTCCCGGCGCCCCGCGTCCGGGCAACAACCCGTTCGCGTCCAGCCAGGGGATGGGTCGTCGACCGGCGCCCCCCTCCGGTTCCGAGGACCCCGCCGCTGCTGCTGCCGCCGCTGGCGAGCAGCGCCCGCCACGGCCGCCGGCTGCCCGCGAGGGCGGCGCGCCGGCACGTCCGGGCATGCCTCGTCCCAACCCCGCCATGATGCCCAAGTCGCCTGCTGCCTTCGGCGGCGGCGCGGGTGGTCGCGGCGGCCCCGGTGGTGGCCCCGGTCGCGGTGGTCCCGGCGGTGCTCCGGGTCGCGGTGGTCCCGGCGGTGCTCCCGGTCGCGGTGCTCCCGGTCGCGGTGGTCCCGGCGGCGCACCCGGTGGTGCTCCCGGTCGTCCGGGTGGGTTCGGCCCGCCGGCCAGCGGCCGTCCCGGCCAGCGTCCCGGCCAGCGTGGCCAGACCCAGGGTGCCTTCGGTCGCCCCGGCGGCCCCTCGCGTCGTGGTCGCAAGAGCAAGCGCGCCCGTCGCCAGGAGTTCGAGGCCATGGAGGCCCCGACGATCGGCGGCATGCGCGTCCGCAAGGGCAACGGCGAGACCGTTCGCCTGGCGCGCGGCGCCTCGCTGACCGACTTCGCCGAGAAGATCAACGTCGACGCAGCCGCGTTGGTGCAGATGCTCTTCTCGCTCGGCGAGATGGTCACCGCGACCCAGTCCGTCGGTGACGAGACGTTCGAGCTCATCGGTGAGGAGCTCAACTACGTCGTGCAGATCGTCTCGCCCGAGGACGAGGACCGTGAGCTGCTCGAGACGTTCGACCTCGAGTTCGGTGCCGACGAGGGCGACGAGGGTGACCTCGTCGTACGTCCTCCTGTCGTCACCGTCATGGGTCACGTCGACCACGGAAAGACCAAGCTCCTCGACGCGCTGCGCAACGCCAACGTCGTGGACAAGGAAGCCGGTGGCATCACCCAGCACATCGGTGCCTACCAGGTCCACACCGAGGTCGACGGCACCGACCGTCGCATCACCCTGATCGACACCCCCGGTCACGAGGCGTTCACCGCCATGCGTGCCCGTGGTGCCCAGGCCACCGACATCGCGATCCTGGTGGTCGCGGCCGACGACGGTGTCATGCCGCAGACGGTCGAGGCGCTCAACCACGCCAAGGCTGCCGGCGTGCCGGTCGTGGTGGCGGTCAACAAGATCGACAAGCCCGACGCCGACTCCACCAAGGTCCGCGGCCAGCTGACCGAGTACGGCCTCATCCCCGAGGAGTACGGCGGCGACGCGATGTTCGTCGACGTCTCGGCCAAGGCGGGGCTCAACCTCGACAAGCTGCTCGAGGCCGTCGTCCTGACCGCGGACGCCTCGCTCGACCTGCGAGCCAACCCCAACCAGGACGCCCAGGGGCTCGTGGTCGAAGCACACCTCGACCGTGGCCGCGGCCCCGTCGCAACGGTGCTGGTCCAGCGCGGAACCCTGCGGGTCGGCGACTCGATCGTGGCCGGTCCGGCTCACGGTCGCGTCCGGGCCATGCTCGACGAGCACGGCAACGACATCACCGAGGCAGACCCGTCGCGTCCCGCGATGGTGCTCGGTCTCTCGGCGGTGCCTGGCGCGGGCCAGAACTTCATCGTCGTCGAGGACGACCGGATGGCTCGCCAGATCGCCGAGAAGCGTGAGGCGCGCGAGCGTGCGGCCATGCAGGCCAAGCGTCGCGTGCGTCGCAGCCTCGAGGACTTCATGGCCTCCATGGAGAAGGGCGAGAGCCAGGAGCTCAACCTCATCCTCAAGGGCGACGTGTCCGGTTCGGTCGAGGCGCTCGAGGACGCGCTCGCCAAGATCGACGTGGGCGAGGAAGTCTCGCTGCGCGTCATCGACCGCGGTGTCGGTGCGATCACCGAGACCAACGTCGACCTGGCGGCTGCCTCCGACGCCATCATCATCGGCTTCAACGTCCGGCCGCAGGGCAAGGCGGGCCAGATGGCAGACAAGGAAGGTGTCGAGATTCGCTACTACTCGATCATCTACCAGGCCATCGAGGAGATCGAGGCGGCCCTCAAGGGCATGCTCAAGCCGGTCTACGAGGAGTCGACCCTGGGTCAGGCGGAGATCCGCGAGATCTTCCGCTCGTCCAAGGCCGGCAACATCGCGGGCTGCATGGTCATCGGTGGACTCATCCGCCGCAACGCCAAGGTTCGCGTGCTGCGCGACGGTGCTGTGGTGGCTGACAACATCGACCTGTCCTCGCTGCGCCGCGAGAAGGACGACGCGTCCGAGGTCCGGGAAGGCTTCGAGTGCGGTCTCGTGCTCAAGAACTTCCAGGACATCAAGGTCGGCGACATCGTCGAGTCCTTCGAGATGCGCGAGATCGCCCGGAGCTGATCGATTCACGAGTGTCGGTTCCCCCGCCTGTGCGGGGGAGCCGACACTTCTCGAGTGTTGCGACACTCATCAAGGCGATCCCCCGCACGAGCGGGGGAACAAATGCAGGGCTGTTTGAAAGAGTGGACCCATGACCAACCCCCGCGTCCGCAAGATCGCCGACCGGATCCATGTGATCGTCGCCGAGATGCTCGAGCGACGGATCAAGGACCCGCGCCTGGGCTTCGTCACCATCACCGACGTCCGGGTGACCGGCGACAGCCAGCAGGCCTCGATCTTCTACACCGTGCTCGGGGGCGAGGAGGAGCGCGAGAGCTCCGCCGCCGCGCTCGAGTCGGCCAAGGGCGTGATCCGCTCCGAGGTCGCCAAGCAGCTGGGGATGCGCATCGTCCCGTCCCTGACCTTCATCCCCGACGCCCTGCCGGAGAGCGCACGCGCCCTCGAAGAGGTGCTCGCCCGCGCCAAGGCACAGGACGAGGCCGTGGCTGCCCTGCGGGGCGAGACCTATGCCGGCGAGCCCGACCCCTACAAGAAGCCCCGCGAGGTCGTCGACGAGGACCTGGACGACGAGCAGGGCGACCGTGACGAGGACGACCTCGACGATGACTGACCGCGCCGGCCTCGTCGTCGTCGACAAGGCCGCCGGGATGACCTCGCACGACGTCGTCGCACGTGTTCGCCGCATCGCCGGCACCCGCAAGGTCGGCCATGCCGGCACCCTCGACCCGATGGCGACCGGGGTGCTGGTCCTGGGCATCAACCGCGCCACGCGCCTTCTCGGCCACCTGATGCTGACCGAGAAGGGCTACGACGCCACCGTGCGGCTCGGCGTCTCCACGACCACCGACGACGCGGAGGGCGAGGTCATCGCCACGACGCCGGCGTCACATCACCAGCCCGGGGTGGTGGAGGCCGGGTTCGCCGAGCAGGTCGGCGACATCATGCAGGTGCCGACGGCAGTCTCCGCCATCAAGGTGGACGGCAAGCGTGCCTACCAGCGCGTGCGCGACGGCGAGCAGGTCGAGCTCAAGCCACGACCGGTCCGGATCCACTCGTTGGCGGTCCTCGACCAGCGGGTCGTGGGGGACTTCCTCGACGTCGACATCTCGGTCCGGTGCTCGAGCGGCACCTACATCCGCGCGATCGCGCGCGACGTCGGCGCCGCCCTGGGGGTCGGCGGCCATCTCACCGCACTTCGTCGTACGGCGGTGGGTGGGTTCGACCTCGACACTGCACGCACCCTCGAGCAGCACGCCGATGACCTCTCCCTCGTCGACATCGCCGACGCTGCGCGGATGACGTTCCCGTCGGTCGACCTCGACTCGGAACAGTCGTCCCACGTCCGCTTCGGTCGCCGGCTCGACCTGGTGCTCCCCGGTCCCGGCGAGCATGCCCTGTTCGCCCCCGACGGCGAGTTCCTGGCGCTCTATGCCAGCACCCCGGACGGTGCGCGCCCGGTCGCCGTCTTCGTCGGCTGAGGCCGCGCCGACACCCTGGCTGGGGCCGGGCGGACCGCGCTGAAGGGTCTAGACCACTTTCAACTACCCGTTGGCAGGAGCGGTGGTGAGGCGCAATGTGTCCAGATGGGGTGGAGCGAACCATCCCGTCACACACAACGGGAGAACACATGAGACAGAGCAGGATCGGCGCGGCCATCGCCAGCGCCGCACTCGTCGCGTCCGTTGGAGGCGCCGCGGTCACAGCCGAGGCGGCCTCGACGAGCAGTGCCGCCGCGGGGCCGGTGGCCGTCAGCATCAGCTCGACGCGCATGATCACGATGCCCGCCACTGTCCAGCCGGGGGTCAACGAGTTCGTCGTCACCAGTGCCAAGCCGTCCGGCTTCCAGGTCATGACGCTGGCCGAGGGCTACACCAAGGAAGAGGCCGAGGCGGACGTCAAGAAGGGTCTCGACGGCGGCAAGATGAGCGCCCTGAGGCGGTTCGAGGCCAACTCCACGTTCATCGGTGGCGTGGCCAGCCTCCCGGACAAGCCGACCCGGTTCTGGGTCGACCTGGCGCCGGGTGACTACGTGGCGCTGGACACGCGGGCCAAGACCGACGTCGACAAGTGGATCAGCTTCACGGCGGTCGGTGAGGAGACCGGCGCTGCCGTGCCCGCCGCCGCCACGATCAAGGCTGTCCGGGCCACGAAGTGGTCCAACAAGCCCAAGTCGATCTCGAACAAGGGCATCCTGACCTTCAAGAACCGGGCCAGCGAGAACCACTTCGTGATCCTGGCGAAGATGCGCAAGGGCGCCACGCTCAAGCAGGTCAAGATGTTCCTGCAGACAGAGGAGGGTCGGCCGCCGGTCGACTTCCGACACACGGTCGACTCGGCCGTGATCGATCCCGGCCAGACGGTCTCCTTCGAGTACAAGCTGCCCCGGGGCAACTACGCGATGCTGTGCTTCTGGCCCGACGCCAGCATGGGCGGGATGCCACACGCGTTCATGGGCATGGTCCGCACGATCAAGCTCAAGTAGGCCACGAGCTCGCACACCGGGCCCGCCACCGCCAGGTGGGCCCGGTGTTGCGTCGTCCACGCAGCCGCCTGAGTACGCTTCGCCCGTGCAGACCTGGGCCTCCTTGGACGACGTGCCGGCCGACCTCGGCCCGACGGTCGTCACGATCGGCAACTTCGACGGCGTCCACCTCGGACACCGGCACGTGCTGTCCCAGGCGCGGGAGACGGCGGCGGCCGTGGGGGTGGAGACCGTCGTGGTGGTGACGTTCGACCCGCACCCGATCGCGGTGCTCCGGCCCGAGCACGCTCCGCCGGCCCTGACCGACATGGCCGCGCGCGCCCGCCTGCTCGAGGAGGCCGGCGTCGACGCCGTGCTCGTGATGAGGTTCGACCTCGAGATCGCGTCCTGGTCGCCCCAGGACTTCATCGATCGGGTCATCGTCGACGCGCTGGGCGCACGCGCCGTGGTGGTGGGAGCCAACTTCCGTTTCGGCAACCGGGCGGCCGGGGACGTGCCGCTGCTGCGCGAGGTGGGAGCCGAGCGAGGCTTCGTGGTGGAGGGGATCGCCCTGGACGGCGGGCCCGAGGTGTGGAGCTCGACCTACATCAGGGGGCGACTCGCCGTCGGCGACGTGGCCGGCGCTGCCGACGCGCTGGGGCGCCACTTCTCGCTCCGCGGGGTCGTCGTCAAGGGTGACCAACGGGGCCGCGAGCTTGGCTATCCGACCGCCAACGTCCCGGCACCGGCCAGCGCGGCAGTGCCCGAGGACGGGGTCTATGCGGGGCGGCTGACCCGCCTCGACACGGGGGAGACGTTCCCCGCCGCGATCTCGGTCGGCACCAACCCGACGTTCGACGGTGAGCGGGCGCGCCGGGTGGAGTCCTACGTCCTGGACCGCGACGACCTCGACCTCTACGGCGTCGAGGTCGAGGTCACCTTTGTCGAGCGCCTGCGCGGCATGGTGAAGTTCGAGGGCATCGAGGCCCTGGTCGAGACCATGCACGACGACGTGCGCCGCGCGCGCGAGATCCTGGCGTGACCCGGCCCCTGCCGAGCACGGCCGCGGACGCCGAGACGTGGTTCCGCGCGCACGGGCTGCCCTACTTCGTCGAGTCCATCCGTGAGCAGGTACGCCGACGACTGGCCCGCGGGCGCCTGGTGCTCGTCGCCGCGGTCGGCCTGCTCGTCGCGGTCCCCGCGGGGGTGGGCGTCGGCTGGTGGGAGCACGCCAGCACGGAGGGCAGGAACAACGGGGTGTCGTCGGGCATCGCTGTCGGCGTCAGCGTCCTGCTGCTGGTGGCCGGCCTCTATGCGGGTCGTGCCCTGAGCGTGTGGCTGATCGCACGCTGGGCCCTGCGACGCACCCTGTCGAGCCTGCGGCTGCTCTTCCCGCTCGCCACCCGGGCCCTGCCGATGCTGCTGTTGTTCATCACGTTCCTCTTCATCAACACCGAGGTCTGGATGGTGGCGTCCGCCCTGGACGGCGGGCTCCTGTGGGCCGCCGTCATGCTGTTCGCCGTCATGGCGATCGGGTTCTTGGTCGTGCGGCTGCTGGAGGAGGTCGATCGCCTCGACGACGAGGTCGGCCGTGAGGAGCTCGGTGATCGCGCCGACGTCGGCGGTCTGCAGCGGGCCAACCTCGTGCTGGTGCTGCTGATCACCCAGGCACTCCAGGTGCTGCTGCTGGCGCTGGCCGTCTTCGGGTTCTTCATCGTCTTCGGAGCCGTCGCCATGGACGAGCTGGTCCTGGAGAAGTGGATCGAGGGCCAGTTGACCTATCCCTGGGGCATCAGGCCGATCAGCCAGGAGCTGGTGCAGGTCTCCACGTTCCTCGCAGCGTTCAGCGGGCTCTACTTCGCCGTCTTCGCGGTCACGGACGAGACCTATCGTCGTGAGTTCTTCTCCGACGTGCTCGGCGAGCTGGAGCAGGCGCTCAAGGTTCGAGTGGGCTACCTGCTCCAGCGCGACTGAGTCACCGGCTCAGGCGTCGAGGTCCTGCTCGACCAGCGCGGCGATCGCGTCGACGGCTGCCGGGTCGTCACCTGCGACCTCGACCGTGTCGCCGTTGCCGGCGCCCAGGGTCATGATCATCAACGAGGAGCTGGCGTCGACCCCGTTGATGGTCACCTCGGAGCCGAGCTCACCAGCAGCTTCGGCGATGATCGCGGCGGGTCGGGCGTGGAGGCCGATGGCGGAGCCGACGACGACGGACTTGGTGGGCATGGGTGCTCCTTGATTCGGGTTGGGTGGACTGGTCAGACGGTGGCGAGGTCGGCGTCCTGGCGACCGATGCTCTTGGCGACGACGACCAGGGTCGCGGCGACGAGCGTCCCGGCCAGGAGGGCGATGATGAAGCTGAGGATCCCGTCCACGGCGAACAGCACGAAGATTCCGCCGTGGGGCGCTCGCAGCCCGACATCGAGTCCCATCGACATGGCACCGGTGACAGCGCTTCCTGCCATGATCGAGGGGATCACGCGCAGCGGGTCGGCGGCAGCGAAGGGGATCGCACCCTCGGTGATGAAGGACGCTCCGAGCAGCCAGGCCGCCTTGCCGTTCTCACGCTCGGGCACGGTGAACAGGCCCGGGCGTACGGCGGTGGCGAGCGCGAGCGCGAGCGGCGGGACCATCCCGGCGAGCATCACCGCGGCCATGATCTTCAGCTCGGGCGCCTCGTTGGTCAGGGCCGCGCCTCCGACACCGGCGGCGGCGAAGCTGTAGGCGACCTTGTTGAGGGGACCGCCCATGTCGAAGGCCATCATCAGGCCGAGCACGATGCCCAGCAGGACGGCCGAGCCGCCACTCATCGAGCTCAGCCCGTCGGTGAGCGCCGTCATGAGCGACGCGATGGGGCGACCCAGCACGACGAGCATCAGCAGGCCCACGACGAGCGTGGTGAGCAGCGGGATCACCAGCACCGGCATCAGGCCGCGTGCCCACGTCGGCACCTTCCAGCCGGCGATCCAGTGGGCGACGACGCCAGCGAGGACACCGCCGACGATCGCGCCGAGGAATCCGCTCTGCGGCAGTCCGAAGCCGGCGACGTCGGTGACGAGCCCGCCCATGACGAAGCCGGGGGCGATGCCGGGGCGGTCGGCGATCGCGTAGGCGATGTAGCCCGCCAGCGCGGGGACGAAGAAGGCGAACGCGAACTTGCCGAGGACGAAGAGCGCCGCGCCGAGGTAGGCCAGCACGCTTGAGTCGAACGGCACGTGGCCCAGGCTCGGCTCGGAGTAGGCGGAGAGGTCGGGTGGGCTGAAGAGGGTGCTGTCGGCGAGCACGGCACCGGCGTGGTTAGCGATCTCGTAGCCACCGAGCAGGAAGCCGAGCGCGATCAGCAGACCGCCCGCGGCCACGAACGGGATCATGTAGGAGACCCCGGTCATGAGCACCCGACGCGTCCGCGCAGCCCATGACTCCGTCCCGGCGTGCGAAGCGCCCGCCTCGGCGGCGTGGCCCTCGACCCGGGGTGCGCTCGGGTCGTCGGCATAGCGCAGCGCCTCGGCGATCATCGCGTCGGCGTCGTCTATCGGCCGCTTCACACCTGAGGACACCATCGGCTTGCCGGCGAAGCGCCCGCGGTCACGCACTCCGACGTCGACCGCGAAGATCACTGCAGCGGCCTTGGCGATCGTCTCGGGTGACAGGGGCGTCGCGCCGGCCGAGCCCTGGGTCTCCACGGCGATCGGCACGCCCGCCTTCGCGGCCGCGGCCTCCAGTGCCTCTGCTGCCATGTAGGTGTGGGCGATGCCGGTCGGGCAGGCGGTGACCGCCACCAGCTGCCTGGGTTCGGCGGGGCTGGGCGCGTCGGAGGTTGCGGCCGTGGGGGAGGGGGCTGCCGGTGCGGTCGCCGCGGGTGCGGGGGTCGGCTTCGCTGGTTCGTCGAGCGCCTGCGCGATCAGCTCGACGACCTCGTCCGGTGTCGCCGCCGCGCGGAGGGAGTCGGTGAAGGCAGGCTTGACCAGCGACCGGGCCAGCTTGGTGAGCAGCTGGAGGTGCGTGGCGTCGCCACCCGCCGGGGCGGCGATCAGGAAGGCGAGGTCGGCGGGCCCGTCCTTGGCGCCGAAGTCGACGGGCGGGTCGAGGCGGGCGAAGGCCAGGGTGGGCTCGGAGACACCGGTCGTCCGGCAGTGCGGGATCGCGATGCCGCCGGGGAGCCCGGTGCTGGAGGTCTCCTCCCGCGCGAACGCGTCCGCGACGAGCTGTTCGCGGTCCTGGGCGCGTCCGGCTTCGTCGACCACGTCGGCGAGGGCGTGGATCACGTCGGACTTGTCGGCGCCCCAGCTGGCGTCCAGTCGGACCAGGTGGGTGGTGATGATGTCGGTCATGCGCTGCCTCCCAGGACAGTGACGGTGACGAGGTCGGTGCGGAGGTGCGCCGGCTCGGGGATGGTGGTGCCGGGCAGCCCGGCAGCGGCGCTGCCGTAGGCGACGGCGAGGGCGAGACGGTCCGGGGCGCTGAGCCCGCGGATGTCTCCCAGCAGATAGCCGAAGAGGCTCGAGTCGCCCGCAGCGACGGTGCTGACGACAGTGGTGGGCGGAGGCGTGGCGTGCCAGGCGCCGTCGGCCGTGACGAGCACGGCCCCGTTGCCGCCGAGCGTCGCCAGCACGGCGCCGACACCACGACGGACGAGCGTGCGTGCGGCCTCAGCGGCTTGGGCAGGGTTGGCCTCGAGCTGGACCGCGTCGGCGCCCGTGAAGGACGCGAGCTCGTCGCCGTTGGGCTTCATCAGGTCGGGCGCCGAGTCGGGGAGCGCATCCACCAGCGCTCGGAGCGGAGCGTCGCTGGTGTCGACCGCGACCTTGGCGCCGGTGGCGTGCAGGCGACGTACGAGCTCGGCATAGAACTCCGGCGGCGCCCCAGCCGGGAGTGAGCCCGCCAGCACGGTCCAGCTGGCCCCCGGTGCGCGCGCGAGGAGGGTGCTGGCCATCGCCTCGAGGTGGACGGCCTCGACGCTGGCGCCGGGGGAGTTGAGCTTGGTGGTGGTCCCGTCGGGTTCGGTGATGGTGATGTTGACCCGCACGTCGCCCGCCGGTCGCACCGGGCGGCAGTCGATGCCTGCCGCGAGCAGCTCGATCACGAAGGGGTCGTCCTTGGCCGCGGGGAGGACAGCGACGGTCGGCTCGCCGGCGCTGACCGAGGCGCGCGAGATGTTGACGCCCTTGCCGCCGCCCTGGGAGGTCACCGAGACGACTCGCTGGACCTGGCCACGCGTGAGCTCGCCCGCGAGCGTGATCGTGCGATCGATGCTCGGGTTGGGTGTGAGGGTGAGGATCACGCGACCACCACCTCGACGCCGGCCTCGGCCAGGGCCGAGGACTCGTGCTCGGAGATGCCCGCGTCGGTGACCACCACGTCGACCTCGCCGAGCGCCGCGAAGCGCAGGGACGACTCGACCCCGATCTTGGTGGAGTCCGCCAGGACCACTGTCCGGCGCCCGGCGCTCACGATCGCTCGCTTGACGGCCGCCTCGTCCCGGTCCGGGGTCGTCAGGCCGCGCCCGGCGCTGAGTCCGTTGGTCGCCAGGAACGAGACGTCGGCGCGGATGTCGGACAGGGCTGCGACGGTGTCGGCGCCGACGGCGGCGTGCGTCGTCGGACGCACCCGGCCCGGGAGCAGGACCAGCTCGATGTGCGGCAGGCCCGCGAGCCGGGCCGCGATCGGCACGGCGTGGGTGACGACGGTCAGCCGGTGGTCGCGCGGGAGCAGGGCGGCGAGGCGGGCAGTCGTGGAGCCTGCGTCGACGACGATCATCGACCCGGAGGGAGGCAGCAGGGCGACTGCCGCAGCAGCGATCGCGTCCTTCGCGTCCGTGTTGGCCAGGTCTCGCTCGGAGATGCCGGACTCGATGACGGCCAGGGCGCTGACCGGGACCGCGCCGCCGTGCACTCGCCGGATCAGGCCCATCCGTTCCAGGGCCGAGAGGTCTCGGCGCACGGTCTCGGTGGTGACCTCGAGGTCTTCCGCCAGCTCGGCGACGGAGACGCGTGCCTGTTGGTTGATCAGCCGGGCCATCGCCTGCTGTCTTTCCGCTGCATACACCGGCTGTCCTTCGGGGAGTCTGTGGCACCCATCACGTTCTTTGTATGTGTTGTTTTATCTTTGAATGTGTTGATTGTCAACCCTGGGGTGGCCTAACGTGTGGTCATGACCACATCGGACTCGTCCCTCACCCCGCCCACGGGTCTGCACGGCACTCCGGTCGTGCCGGGTGTCTCCGCCGGCCCCGCGCTGCTGGTCCGCACCGAGGTCTCGCCCGAGGCGGTCGCTCGCTTCGGCGACGGCGGCTTCCCCGACGTCGAGTCGGCGATGAGCGCCTATGACGAGGCGGTGTCGATGGTCGCCGACTCGTTCGCCCGCAAGGCCGCCAGCGCGACGGGCCCGGCGGCCGAGGTGCTCACCGCCAGCAGTGCGCTCACCCGGGACAAGGGGCTGCGGGGGGTGGTCGGCAAGAACCTCGCGTCCGGCTCCGGGCTGGTGGAGGCGGTCGCTGCTGCGGTCGAGCAGTTCGTCTCCATCTTCACCAACATGGGCGGCCTGATGGCCGAGCGTGTGACAGACCTCAAGGACATCGAGCGACGGATCACCGCCCATCTCGTCGGTGAGCCGGAGCCGGGTGTCCCCACGCCCAGCGAGCCGTCGGTGCTCATCGCCACCGATCTTGCTCCCAGCGACACGTCCGGCCTCGACCCGGCCGTCATCCTGGCGCTGGTCACCGAGCGTGGCGGCGCGACCAGCCACACGGCCATCATCGCCCGCCAGCTCGGCATTCCCTGCGTGGTGGGCGTCGACGGCGTGATGCAGCTCGACGCCGGGACGTTCCTGCTGGTCGACGGCGAGGCTGGTTCGGTCGAGATCGGGGTGGACCGGGAGGTCGCCGACGCGCGGGTGGCTGCCAGCCGCGCGGCGCGTGAGGCCGTGGCTGCCTGGACGGGGCCGGCCATGACCTCTGACGGCACCCCCGTCAAGCTCCTGGCCAACGTCGCCGACGGACCCAGCGCCATCCAGGCCAGCGCGGAGCCGGTGCGGGGTGTCGGGCTCTTCCGCACCGAGCTCTGCTTCCTCAACGCCACCGAGGAGCCGACGGCCGAGGAGCAGGCGGAGATCTACACCCACGTGCTGGGTGCCTTCGGCGACGGCAGGAGCGTCGTCGTCCGGACGCTCGATGCCGGGTCGGACAAGCCGATCGCCTTCGCGACCACGCCTGGCGAGGAGAACCCCGCCCTCGGCGTGCGCGGTCTCCGACTCTCCATCGGCAATCCCGGTCTGATGGACCGCCAGCTCGATGGCATCAGGCTCGCCTCGGAGCGGACCGGCACCGAGACGTGGGTGATGGCGCCGATGGTCGCCACCGTGGCCGAGGCAGCCGAGTTCGCGGAGAAGGTCCGCGCACGGGGCCTCAAGCCCGGGGTGATGGTCGAGGTCCCGAGTGCTGCACTCCTCGCTCATCGCATGCTCGAGGTCGTCGACTTCCTCTCGATCGGCACCAACGACCTCACGCAATACACAATGGCGGCCGACCGGATGGCCACCGACCTCGCGCACCTGACCGACCCCTGGCAACCGGCCGTGCTGCAGCTGATCGCGATCACTGCCGAGGCGGGCGTGCAGGCCGGCAAGCCCGTCGGGGTGTGTGGCGAGGCCGCCGCGGACCCGCTGCTCGCCTGCGCCCTCGTCGGCATGCGGATCACGTCGCTGTCGATGGCGGCGAGTGCCGTGCGGGCGGTCGGTGCCCAGCTCTCACGACTCTCGATGGACACCTGCGAGGCCGCTGCCGAGGCGGCCCTGGGTGCGAGCGACCCCATGGCTGCCAGGGCCGCGGTGCGCACCCTCCTCGCGGGCTGAGCCGCCGCGTCAGGCAGAGACGGTGACGGGTACGCCGCTGAGTGCTGCGTTGCCCGACACGTCGAGCCGCTCCGGGTCGGTGAGGTCGTTGATCGACACACCGGGGACGGCAGCAGCCTTCGTCATCCCGGGGTTGCGGGCGTGGCCGTAGCCATGGGGGAGGCTGACCACGCCCGGCATCATGTCGTCGGTCGCGGCGACCTCGACGCGCACCCTGCCGACCCTCGAGGAGACCGTGACGACGTCGCCGTCGGTCAGCGAACGCTCCACCAGGTCCGCCGGGTGCATGAGGAGCTGGTGCCGGGCCCTGCCCCGCGTCAGCCGCTCGGTGTTGTGCATCCACGAGTTGCAGTCCTGCTTGTGCCGACGACCGATGAGGAGCAGCTCCGTCTCGGCGGGTGCCTCGACAGCCGTCAGCCGTTCGAGGTCGGCCAGCACCAGGGACGGTGCCAGGACCAGGCGGTGGCCACGGGTCTGCAGCCGGTCCGGCAGCAGTCCGGGCTGGAGGGGACCGAGGTCGAGGCCGGACGGGTTCGACCTGAGCTTTCGCAGCGTCGCGCCGGTGCGGCCGCGCGCGAGCAGCAGCCCGATCAGGCGGGTCGGGCTCAGCGACAGGCGCCCGCGCAACATCGCTCGCGCCTTGAGTCCCGGCTTCTTGTCCAGCTTGCCGATCGTGGCAACGGCGACGTCGCGATAGATCTGCCAGTCGTGCCGCGCCCCGGCCTCCTTGTCGAAGACCGCAGGGGTGAAGCGGGCCGTGTTGCGCACCGCCAGGGTCTGGAAGACCAGGTCGTAGTGGTCGCGCTCGAGGGCTCCGGTGGGCGGGAGGATCACGTCGGCGTGGCGGGTGGTCTCGTTGACATAGATGTCCACCGACGCCATGAAGTCCAGGCCGGCCAGCGCCTCGTCGAGCCGGGCGCCGTCGGGCGTGGACAGCACCGGGTTGCCCGACAGGGTGAGCATCGTCTTGATCTGTCCTCGGCCGGGGGTCGTGATCTCCTCGCGCAACGCGGAGACAGGCAGCTCGCCGGCCGTCTCCGGCAACCCGCGGACCCGCGACTGCCAGGCGTTGTGGTGGCCGCGGCCGATCAGGCCGGTGCCGACTGCGTCGATCGCCGGCGAGGTGAACATGGCGCCGCCGACCGAGTCGAGGTTGCCGGTGACGATGTTGAGCAGGTTGACCGCCCACTGACACACCGAGCCGAACTCGTGCGTCGAGACACCCACCCGGCCATAGGCCACGCCTCCCTCGGCGGTGG